>JAHLLQ010000002.1:600000-863781 GCA_020444065.1 bacterium
GGGATCGCTCGCGCGTGATTGCACTCGGTTTGGCTGGGCTGTGGGTGATGGCAACGCTCACCGTTCGCCACGCGCCAATTCGTGAGTTGTACGTCGCCGCATTGATCCTCCCCTCGGCATTCGGGCGCGTTCTGCCGCCGGAGGAATACGCTTCCGAGGATTTCATCCCTCCGACTGAACGGACTTCCTGGGCGACGGCGCTTCTGCTGATTGTTGGAATCGCGATCGCCTATCCGGCGGCACGCTGGGGTTACGAGCGCCAGGATCCTCGCGACGATCCGGAGGCCAGTTCCGTACTTCCCTATTGGACAGACCCCCTGCGGAGCCGCGCGTGGCACTATCGAACGCGTTGGCAGGAGGTTGAGCAGTACACGGATCCTGCGAAGCTGCTCCAGCCGATCATCAAGGAGTGGCGTTCCTCGGCGCCGCACGACGAGTACGCGCACATTGAAGCCCTGCGCCTGGCTGCGCGACGCCCGGAATCGCCATGGGCCGATGACGCAGTCGAACATGCAATCGCGCGCTTGCCATGGTCCGATACGACAGCCGCGTGGATTGTGCGCGTGCGCCTGGAACAGGGACGTCCTCGCGAGGCGCTGCAATTCCTTGGCGATTTGAGACGCCGACGCGGCAGCCTGCCGCCGATTCTGCAGCGCGAAGTTTCCACCATCCTTTCCGGACAATTCCAGGAGGCTCCTGCCGATGGCGATCGAGATTGAATGGAAGTTTCTTGTGACGAAGCTGCCCGCACTGCCGAATGTCGCGCCGGTTCCCATCCTGCAGGCCTACCTCTCGGCTCATCCGGCGATTCGCGCGCGCCTCAAGGGAGGCAAAGGCTACCTGACGGTCAAGATGCAGACCGGTGACGCGGAGGAAGGCAAAGCCGCACGCCGCTACGAGTTCGAGTACGAGATCCCCATCGACGATGCGCGACAGTTGATCGCCCTCAGCTCGCACCGCACCGAGAAGCAGCGCTACGTCTTGGCGAACGGCATCGAGTTGGATGTCTTCGAAGGCCCCCACTCAGGTCTTGTGGTGGCGGAACTCGAAGTCGAATCCGACGATGTCGAACCAATACCGCCGCCCGGTTGGGAGTGGATCAACGTCTCCGACCGCGCCGAGTACACCAACCAATGGATGGCCCACAACGGGATGCCGCCGGATGCGGTTTGCGCTCTGCCATAGCACGCCCTTGCATTGACGCCACGCGTCTTACGAGACATTTCTTGATGTGAATCCTGTGGGAGTTCCGCGTCTTGCCGATCCTCGTCACCGCCTTCGAACCATTCAGCACGTACACCGAGAATTCCTCGCAGTGGATTCTGGAGGAACTTCGCACGCTGAACGGTGGATCCGAAGACGTTCAGACACTGCTGCTCCCGGTCAGCTACGAACGTGCGGCCGACGTTGTTCTCGATGAACTCGCCAAAGGCTCCTACGATCAGATTCTGATGCTCGGAATGGCCGGCCCCACGTCAGAGGTGCGTATCGAGACGCTGGCTCGGAATCGGGACGAGGCAGAATTGCCAGATTGCGACGGCATTGTCCGCCGAGGATGCGAGATCCTGCCAGATGGGCCCGAGACGCTTCTTCCAAGTTTCCCCCGAGACGATCTGAAGACGATCATCTCCAATCACGGTTTCACCGTCGAGGTCTCCGAGTCCGCGGGGCGATACGTCTGTAATCACACGTACTTCCTCGTTGCGGCGGCCCTGACCGCCGGTGGCGGCCCTTTCGAAGCCCCCCTTTGTACCTTCATCCATGTGCCTGCGCCCGCCGGCACGCGCGGCTTCGGCGGCTGGAGTCGCCTTGACGCTCGCCGCTTCTCTCAGGCACTTGCGGAGTGGTTTCGCAAAGAGTCGGCCGATCAATGAGTGAACCGCTTGAACATGTTGTGATCGATGCCAGGATGCTGTCCCATTCCGGGATTGGCACGGCACTGCGTGGGCTGCTGCATGCCTGGGACCAGGCGCCGCCGCCGTTCCGCCTCACGCTGCTCGGCGATCTCAAGCTCCTCGACGCGCAAGTTCCCGGTTCGCTCAAGGCCGAGTTCATGGAGTTCGATCTGCCGATCTACTCGCCTGTTTCTTTTCTCTCTGGAGCCCCCACGGGCGATGCACAAGTCTTCCTCTCTCCGCACTACACTGCGCCGCTGCGCGTTGCTCAGCCCGTCGTTGCGATTGTGCACGACCTGATTCACGTGACGCATCCGCCGCGCCGCGGGACCGCCTCCTACATGAAAGTCTATCTGGCGGAACTCCGTCGTCGCGCATCGTTCATTGTCACGCCATCGCGCCACACAAAAGTTCAGCTTCAAACGCTGCACGGCTTCGATGCGCATCGCGTGCTGACGCTTCCCTGGGGACCTGGAATCATCGGGCTGACCAAGCCGGAAGATCTGCCGCCGGATGCGCTGCCCGGGGGGGATTTCATTCTGGCCGTCGGCATTAACAAGCCGCACAAGAACTGGGGCTTCCTGCTCGAACGCCTCGCGGGCCTTTGGAAGTCCGGACGCCTCGAGATTCCACTCGCCGCCGCAGGACTCGACGAGGAAGGGCGAGAAGCTCTCGCAACGCGCGCGGCGGAACTCGATGTTCCGGGATGGGTTTCCTTCGTTCCCCATGTGACAGATGGCCAGATGGCATCGCTATACAAGAAGGCCCGCGTCCTTGCGTTCTGCTCCCTCGTGGAAGGTTTCGGCTTCCCTGTTCTCGAAGCGATGGCCTCCGGCACACCCGCCATCGTAACGGACCTCGCGCCCATGAATGAAATCGCCGGTGACGCCGGATTACTCTTCGATCCGGACGATGGTGAGTCATTCGACGAGGCACTTATCCAGGCTGCCACCAACGACGATGTACGCGAACGCTGTCGCGAACGTGGCCTTGAACAAGCCAAACGGTTTCGTTGGGAGAAGATTGCTCGTCAGATGGAAGAAGTCCTGGAGCGCACACACGCCGAATGATCGACGCCCAACACCAGCACCATGCCGAGCGTGATGAACGTCGCCGTCGCCGGCCGATGTCCGCTTGGACATGGAGCGCGGTGGTCATCGCAATGGTGATCCTGGCCGGCGAGGCTTTCTGGTTTGGAAACCAGTGGGGCGAGATGCGTCCGCAGGAAGAGATCCTGCACTACAGTAATCCCACCGGCCAGGGCGAGAGACTCAGGGGACTCGCGATGACGTTCTATCGCGGCGTGAACTTCGAGACCCCCATCGAGACGCGCATCCTTCGGGGCGAACTGCGTTTTCCGCTCAACGATGAACTCGGCGAAGGCATGCCGTGGAGAAGCATCTCCGTCCGTATGAGCGGTCAATTGATCGTTCCGAAGACTGGAGACTACCGCTTCTTCCTGTACTGCGATGATGCTGGACGCGTGACGGTGGGGGACACGTTGGTGCACGACGCCTGGCCGCGGCAGACTCGCGCGGGACAGGCCAGCGAACCCATCCACCTTGAAAAGGGCACCGCGCCGATCACGGTTGAAGTGCGGAACGATTACGCGAGTGGCTGGATCGCGATGGAATGGGCCGGACCCGGTTTGGGGCGGCGCTACATGACGACCGACGACTTTTTCGCGGACCCCAATCCGGGAGGCGTGCCGTGAAGACTCGTTTCTTTGCCGCGTGCGGCCTCCTGCTCGTGCTCTTCTGGTGGTTCGTCCTGGCCTTTCAGTCGGAGTACGGCGACGGCGCGCGCATCCAAGCGGCTTTCCGGAATCGACCGGATTTCGGCGTCGAGGCCGCCTGGAAGTACATCGGGCCGCGTCCTCAGGAAGGCGAGAAGCTTGTCATCTACGGTCGCCAGGGCCTCGGCGACAAAGGATCGCGCATTACTCTGAAGGCCTATCTCACCAATCCGGGGAAGCCGCCACCGCACACATCGGTCTGGAAGAGCGCATCCGTCCAGACGCCGGACATTTTCACTTTCAGCCAACTTGTCCTTCCCGATTGGCCGAAAGGCAAAGACCTCTACATCGGCCTGTCATGGAATATGCACGCCCCCATCTGGTGGGAGCGCGGTCCGTGGCCGCATGGGATGCTGGAATCGAAGCCTTTCATCCGCGAGAAGACGAACGCCCGCTTCACTCCCGGTACCCGTGGAGATGAATTCGCCGGGCTGGATGTCCGAATTATCCCGGAGTCGAGAATCGCATCGCAGCCGGACGTCGACGCTCTTCCGCCCGCGTCGCAGGGCTTCACCCTCCCGTGGACATGGCTTCTTGTCTGGGCCGCCATGATCTGCGCCGGACTCTGGAGGCTGCCAAACTACAGAACGATCTGGCTTGTCTACAACGCCTTCATGGGAGTGCTTGTTTTGAAGGCCATGGAAGCCCTTCTGCCCAATCAATACCTGTGGGGCGGCTATTTCCTTCAGCGCACCGGCGAGCGCGCTTTCTGGATCGGCTTGATCCTGCTACAGGTTCTCTCCTTCCCGCCTCTGGCGCCGATCTGGAGACGTCTCTCTGTTCGGATCTGGAAGTTTGCCTACTGTATCTACAGGCCCTGGTTGCTGATTGGGATTCTTCCGATCATCGCTTCAATAGTCTGCGTGGCTATCTGGAAGTTCCCTGTTCGTATGATGTACGGCGATGGATTCGGCGCGCTGGCTATTCCGGGTTACGATTACCACAACCCGCTGGCGGTCGCGCTTTATCGCGTGTTCCGCGCAGTCGAGCCTATGATCACAACATTTGTGAACGCAAAACTGGGGACGCAGTTCGTCCTGCGCCCCGGTTACGCCGACATGGAACTCCTGCCGTACTTCTTGATTCTCTTCTCGCCGCTGTTCATTCTTGGCACCTGGGGAATTGCCTGGGAAATTGGACGGAACCTGCGTGAGCGCACCATGCTCTGGGCGATTCTGCTCTCGGCCAAGACGCTTCTGCTTCAGTTCCAGTACATCGAAGTCTACGGACCGGCCGTTGCCATTACGACTGTCACCGTGTGGTTGGTCCTCCGCGCGTACTTGAAGCATCGCGACGTCGTCCTCTGCACTGTGGCGGCCTTCTTCGCCTATCTGTTCCACATGTCCTTCGCTCCGGCACTTCCGATTTTGGCCCTACTGTGGTTCCGCAGAGCGATCGCCTTCCGATTTCATCCGGGATGGTGGGCACCCAGACTGCTGGCCGTCGCGGCGCTGGCGGGATTCATCTGGTTGAACACCTTGCTGGTGCTGTTCGTGATGAAGCACCACTACGACGTCGTAGCCTTCGGGCGCGCCGTTCCCGAAAACGGCCTCGCCATGCTGAAGGGCTCGACGGGCCTTCCTCACGAGCAGGTCTTCCTGCAGTGGTCCGAAGTCAACTACACGCACTTCTACACACTGCCGACATGGGAGCACTTCTCCCAATGGGCCGGCTCGTTGATCTTCCTCACCGGACCGGGGCTCTTCTGGCTCGGGCTCTGCGCCATGCGTCGCATCAAGACGTGGGGCCGAACGGCCATTGGTTGGGGATTCCTGATCGGGGCCGTGGCATTTCTTGTCGCGTCGTTCTTCCTGGCAACCAGTTTCCCGAATCCGAAGGACTGGGACGTCTTCTCCGAGGCGTGGGTGATCTGGTGCGTCGCGTCGCTGCTCTTCATGACGCGACTGCGGACACTGCCGCCGCACGTCACGCGTTGGGGACTGCTGGCGCTGTTGATGTACCAGCTTTGGGACACGGGCCTTTGGCTGGTGTACAACCTGTCCTGGGGGCCACCAGTGGGGCAGAGGATCTTCCTCTTCTATTAGTCTCTCGCATGCCTATATGCCCATTTTTCCTTGCCGAATCAGCATTCCAGCCCCCATTCTTAAGCTCAGACTGATACCAACCGCGCAAGGACCGTACAATGAACCGGCTTCTCCCCGGCGCCGTTATGGCGCTGCTTTGTCTTTCGTATCCATTTCTTTCAATTGCCTCGGAGACACCCGTTTTTGGCGATATCGGGAAATCGTCAGCCGTGAATCTGTCGGACGCCGTCCTGATGCAGCGCGAGCTTAACGTCGGACCGCTCCCGTACGATCAGTTTCTTGACATCAACCTGGATGGGCAGCTCACCTCCCGGGATGCGGAGCTCCTCTATCTCTGGTCCATTGGGGCGATTCCCGTGATTCCATATCTGGAGGACTGATCTGAAAGCACTTACGGCCCGCGCCTCCGAAATGCCGACCAACATGGGTCCATTTCGGGGGCGCAGGGAACCGTTGCAGCCCAATAGAGCCAGCCTGGAAGATAGCCGGAAATTGCCTCGCAGGCGCATTCCCCCTTGACGCGACAAGGGGATTGCCTTCACAAGCACACGTCTTTTTCGGAGGTTACCGACCAATGCCAGTACCCAGAAGACGCCACTGCTCCTCCCGCCAGGGGAAGGACCGGGCGCATAAGAAACTCTACCGCAAGCTGACCGTTCCGTGCGAAAAGTGCGGCGAACCGAAGCTGCGTCACCGCGTTTGCCCCGCATGCGGTACCTACAAGAAGCGGGATGTAAAGCCCGTCGTCACCACCTGATCGTGGCGACCCCCTAGCACTCTGAAAGAGAGTCGAATACATGCGGGTCGCTCTCGATGCGATGGGTGGGGATCTTGGTCCCCGGCCGGCGGTCGAGGGGGCGGTTCTTGCTGCCCGGCGCTACAACATTGAAGTCGCGCTGGTTGGCAAGCCCCGCTACCTGGAACGCTTTCTTGCGGCGATGAAGGTCAATGATCGCCGGATTTCGATCGTTGAAGCCAACGACGTGATCCGGATGACCGATTCGCCCAGCGAAACGCTGCGCCGTCGGAACTCCTCGCTCGCCATTGCCGCTGGCCTCGTCAAGAACGGGGAGGCGGATGCCCTCGTTTCCGCAGGGAACACGGGGGCAGTGCTAGCTCATTGTCTGCTGTCCTGGCGAACACTGCCAGGCATCAAGAAACCCGCAATCGCGACCTTCCTACCGACGCTCGAGGAATCGATCATCGTCCTCGACGCCGGCGCGAACGTCGATTGTAAGCCCCCCCAATTGATCAATTTCGCGATCATGGGGTCGGTTTACTGCCGCTATGTTTTGAAGCGCCAGAGCCCGCGCGTCGGGCTTCTTTCCATTGGCGAAGAGGAAACAAAGGGCAACGAAGTCACCGTCGCGTCCCACAAGCTGCTCCGGGAAACAGACCTGAATTTCCTGGGCAACGCAGAGGGGCGCGATGTCTTTACCGGGGACTTTGACGTGATCGTGTGCGACGGATTCGTCGGCAACGTCTTGCTCAAGACGGCCGAGGGCGTTGCCTCGATGGTTTTCAGAACGTTGAAGAACGAAGTGCGAAAGAGCGTCATCGCGTCGCTCGGGGCGGCCGCCATGCGGCCCGCAGCCAAGCGCGTCAAGGCCCGTACCGATTACGACGAGTACGGCGGCGCGCCGTTGCTTGGCGTAAACGGCATCTCGATTATCGCCCATGGACGGTCGAATCGAAAGGCCTACATGAACGCTCTTCGCGTGGCCGCCGAGTGCCACAACCGCGAGTTGGTTCGGCATCTGAGTGAGGAGCTGGAGCGGGTGAATAAGCAGATTGCCCCTCTTCAGCAGAATGCCGAGGCTGGCGCCGAATCGTAGGGATGAGTCTTCCCCCGCCTGCCCGCGATTTGCACACCAGTTCAATTTTGCTCAAAAGGTGGATCAACAAAAGTGAATCTCCCGACACGTTCCGGCATCCTGGGAGTAGGTACCGGAATCCCTGAGACAATCCTGTCCAACGCCGACCTTGAGAAGATGGTCGAGACCAGCGACGAGTGGATCACAAGTCGCACGGGCGTTCGCGAACGCCGCATTCTGGCTGAGGGCGAGACGAACGCGCAGTTCGGCGCCGAAGCCGTCCGGAATGCCGTGAAGAACGCCGGCCTGACACTCGATGACATCGACCTGATCATTTCCTGCACGTTCACACCGGACTACACGGCTCCGAACGCGGCGTGCATGGTGCACAGCAATCTGGGCCTCAAGCAGCAGGCCCCTGCCTTCGACCTGAACGGTGCTTGTTCCGGGTTCGTTTATGGATTGCAGGTTGCCGATTCGCTCGTTCGCACGGGCGTTTATCGCAACATCGCCGTCATCGGCATGGAAGCGATCACCCGTGGCGTCGACTTCACCGACCGCAACACGTGTGTTCTGTTTGGTGACGGTGCCGGCGCGGCCATCGTTGGCGCGATGCCCGAAGGCAGCAACCGCGGCATCCTCAGCACCTTCTGCGGTGCCGATGGCCAGGGCCACGACCTCATCACGCTTCCCGCATCGGGCAGCGCCGAGCCGATCAACGAAGAGCGTCTACGCGACAAGATGCACTGCCTCCGCATGAACGGTCGCGAAGTCTTCAAATTCGCCGTTCGCATCCTCGGCACCGCCATGGACGAAGCCATGAAGCGCGCCGATATGACGATCGACGACATCGATCTGCTCATTCCGCACCAGGCGAACATCCGAATCATGGACGCCGCCGTGGATCGCTTCGGCATTCCGCGCGATCGTGTTGTTTGCAACGTCGAGCGCTTCGGAAATACCTCTGCCGCCAGCATTCCGCTCGCCCTCGGTGAGATCGTCGAGAGCGGTCGCCTGAAGGAAGGCATGACCGTTGGACTCGTTGCCTTCGGCGCGGGCCTGACTTACGCCGCCTCGATCGTTCGCTGGTAATCGGAAACCGACCGAAGAGGAGTTGTCATGACGAAGATTGCCTACATCTTCCCCGGGCAGGGCAGCCAGGCCGTCGGCATGGGCAAGGATGCCGCCGAGCACAATGCTGACGCGAAGCAGATGTTCGCCAAGGCTGACGAAGTCCTTGGCTACCCGCTGGCCCAGATGTGCTTCGAAGGTCCGGAAGAGGATCTGAAGCAGACGCAGAACACGCAGCCGGCGCTGTATCTTTCCAGCGCCGCCACGCTGGCCGTGCTGAGCGCCGCGGGTATCGAGCCCATGGCCGTGGCCGGTCACTCGCTCGGCGAGTACACCGCACTCTACGCCGCCGGATCGTTTGATTTCGAAACTGGCCTGAAGCTGGTCCGTCACCGCGGATTGGCCTTTGCCGACGCCGGCAACAAGCGCCAGGGCGCGATGGCCGCGATCATTGGGTTAGACGGCGCGAAGGTCGCCGAACTCTGTGAGCAGGCGAGCGGCGATCACGGTGTCTCCGTCCCCGCGAACTTCAACGATCCGACACAAACCGTCATCAGCGGCGATCCGCCGGCTGTCGAGAAGGCTTGCGAGCTCTGCAAGGAAGCCGGTGCGCGACGTGCGCTTCCGCTTCCCGTCAGTGGCGCGTTCCACTCGCCACTCGTCGAGCCCGCCCGCGATGCCATGCAGGAAGCTCTCGCCGACGTGACGTTGGCCGCGCCGAAGTACGGCTTCGTCAACAACGCCGATGCCAAGGCGCTGTCCGATCCGGATGCGATCAAGGATTCCCTGATCCGCCAGGTTACCAGCAGCGTCCGGTGGGTCCAATGCGTTGAGCAGCTTCTCGCGTTGGGGGCGGAAGCCTTCGTCGAAGTTGGTAGCGGCAAAGTCCTGGCCGGCCTGGTGCGTCGCATCAATCGTGACATCCCCGTTCACACGACGGAAAGCTGGGATGCGATCGAGAAGACCATCGCTGCATTGAAGGGCTGACCCAGCCAACCGCAAAATCTGAAACGACTACCAATTGGAGTATTTCCATGACTGATCTTTCTGGAAAAGTTGCTATCGTCACCGGCGGTGGTCAGGGCATTGGCCGCGCAATCGCGCTGCGGCTGGCCGCGTGCGGCGCTTCTGTCGTCGTCAATTCCTTCACTGAGAGTAGCTGCGGAGCCGTGGCGAAGGAAATCACTGACGCCGGCGGAACCGCCGTTGCCAAGAACGGCGACGTGGGCGATTCGGCCTTCTGCGCCGAGCTGATCGAATTTACTCAGCAGACCTATGGCGGCTTGCACATCCTCGTGAACAACGCCGGCATCACCCGTGACAATCTGTTGATGCGCATGAAGGAAGAGGATTGGGACGCGGTGTTGAACACCAACCTGCGTTCCGCGTTCCTGCTGGCCAAGGCCGGTTGCCGCCCGATGATGAAGTCCCGCTGGGGCCGCATCATCAACGTGACGTCGATCGTCGGCATCATCGGCAATCCCGGCCAGGCCAATTACTGCGCCTCGAAGGCCGGCATGATTGGCCTGACCAAGTCGCTGGCGAAGGAACTCGCCTCGCGCAATATCCTCGTCAACGGCGTGGCCCCAGGCTTCATCCAGACGCGCATGACCGATGCCCTCGCCGAGGCTCAGCGCGAAGCGCTTCAGAAGGAAATTCCTCTGCAGCGGCTTGGCCAGCCCGACGACATCGCCGGCTGTGTCGAGTTCCTCTGCTCCGAGCAGGCTGCCTATATCACCGGCCAGACCATCGAAGTGACCGGCGGTTTGGGCATGTAATCCCAATCACAAATGAACGATCCGACGGTGGGGGAGAGCCATTCGGCATCCCCCACCTTTCTTTTTGCCCAGCGGACCCTTTTCGTCGTTGTGCCCGCCCTCTCCGGCTGGCACGTTGCACTGAACGAGATGTGATTTCCCGGAGTGCGACCTTCCATGACGCCGTATCCCTTTCTCGATGTGAAAGCCAACACCGCCGCGATTCGCGAGGATCTGGACAAAGCCATCGCGCGAGTCCTGGACCACTGCAAGTTCATCAATGGTCCGGAGCTGACGGAGTTCGAATCGCAGTGGGCGGAGTACTGCGAAGCCAAGTACGCCATCGGCACCGCTAACGGCACCGCATCGCTGCAGACGATCCTTCATGCCCTGGGCGTCGGTCCCGGCAGTGAAGTTATCCTGCCTTCGCACACGTTTATGGCCACAGCCGAGGCGGTCGTTTTGCAAGGCGCGAAACCGGTCTTCGTGGAAGTTCTAGACAGCACCATGCTGATCGATCCGACGGCCGTCGCCGAAGCGATTACCGACCACACGAAAGCGATCTTGGCCGTCGATCTGTACGGTCTGCCGGCCGACTACGAACGTCTTCACCAGGTTGCTGACAAGCACGAGATTCCGATCGTCGAGGACGCCGCCCAGGCGCATGGCGCTTCGATCGGCGGAAAGACAGCCGGCACTCTGGGCGCGGCCGCGGCATTCAGTTTCTTCCCCGGAAAGAATCTCGGTGCATTCGGCGACGGCGGTGGCCTTACAACGAACGACGAGAAACTGGCCGATCGTTGTCGCGCGTTCGTCAATCATGGTCGCGAAAGCAAGTACGTCCACGATTTCATCGGCACGAACTTCCGACTGGATACACTACAAGCCGCAATTCTCACCGTGAAGCTGGCGCACCTCGATAAATGGAACGAACGTCGCCGCGCGATTGCCGCGCGCTATGTCGAGCGCCTTTCGGCCGAACCCTTCGATGAGTACCCGATCTCGTGGCAGCGCATGCCGAAGAACGCCGTCAGTTCCTATCACCTGTTTGTGATCCGCGTGGAAGGCCTGCGCGATGCCGTGCGTCGCGCCCTCAGTCAGCGTGGCGTGACGACCGGCATGCACTACCCCGTGCCGTGCCACCTGCAGCCGGCCATGGCCGCATACGGTTATCGCCCGGGTTCGCTTCCGCTGACCGAGCGCATTTGCGACGAACTGATTTCGCTGCCGATCGGGCCAGAGATGCCGGTCGAGCACGCCGATGAAATCATGGACATCCTGGCCGAAGAACTCGGCCGCCTTATGAGCTGGCGCCGTCGCCGCTCCGATCGCCCGAAGGGAGGCTGACCATGCACGTCGCCATCATCAACGGGCCGAATCTGAACTTGCTCGGCACCCGCGAACCGGACGTCTATGGCGCTGAAACGCTGGCAGATGTGGAGAAGAAGCTCGCGGCGCTGGCGAAAGAGCTCGGCGTCAAAGTCTCATTCTTTCAGGGCAATTCGGAAGGCGCGATCATCGACTATATCCACAGCCTGCGTGGCGTCGCGGACGCGGTTCTGATCAACGCAGGCGGCTATACGCATACGTCCGTGGCGATTCGCGATGCACTGTCGGGAATTGCGCTGCCCGTTTACGAAGTGCACATTTCCAACGTGCATGCCCGCGAAGAATTCCGCCATCGCAGCCTTCTCAGCGGCATCTCCGTCGGCGTGATTTGCGGCTTCGGCACGCGCGGATACGAATACGCCCTGCGAGAGGCTGCTGCGCGCGCCTGACCTGCCTATGTCTTTCCCGATTGTCATTCCGCGAAACCTGGACCTCCTCGAGGGTCGTCTTCTGCGTCGATACAAGCGCTTCTTTGCCGACGTCGAACTGACAGACGGCCGTGTCGTGACCGCCCATTGCGTGAACACCGGAACGATGGAAGGCCTCACAAAGCCGGGCCTGCGCGTCTGGATCAGTCCCGCCGACAATCCGAATCGGAAGCTGAAGTTCACCTGGGAACTGACCGAGGTGAATGGAGAGATATGTGGCTCGAACACGGCTCTCCCGAACAAACTCGTGCACCGGTTGTTGCTCGGTCGGCAATTGCCATGGTTGGCTTCTTGGGATGAGCTGAAACCCGAACAGAAGTACGCCGGCAATCGCCGAATCGACTTCTGGATGAAGCGCGGAAGCCGCGAGACCCTCGTCGAGGTCAAGAACTGCCACGTTGTGTATCCAGACGGCCGGGGCTACTTTCCCGACACGGTTTCCGAGCGCGCCAGCCATCACCTGCGCGCCTTGGCTGAAAGCGCTGGGCCGAAGAGCCGCGCGCACGTCCTGTTCGTCGTTCAGTTTCCTGCAAAGGCGATTCGCCCCAGCGACGTACATGATCCGACGTTCGCCGAGACCGCGCGGGAAGTCCGCCGACAAGGCGTGACGTTTTCCGCGATTGCACTTCAGCACACATTGACGGACATCATTGTGCTCGGCCGCATTCCGGTCGATCTGAAGCCCTACCGCACGGAGCGCATCGTCCAGTGGCGCAAGAACTCGAAAGCCGAATTGGAAGACGCGAAGCGGCAATCCCCGCCGCCCTCGGGCTGATTGCCGCGATCGGCGTTCTGGCAACGGAGCGCTGGTTCGGCATGTGCTGGGACGAGGCCTACTACTATCCGACATATCAGGATGTCTGGGCCTGGGTGCGCACGTTTTTCCGCAATCCTCTCACTGCGCTCTCCCATGGCGGGGTGTTGGTGGGGTGGGAGACGATTCACGAACTTCCTCCAGTCACTAAATGGCTGATGGCTCCATTCGCCGCAATGGGCAGTGGCGGCCATCCGCTCGAGATGGTTCGCATTGTCCCTGCACTTCTCTTCGGTGCGACTGTTGCGCTGATCTACATCGTCATTCGCCGAAGAACTACGATTCCGTGGGCGCTGCTTGCCTCGCTTTCCTACGCGTTTCATCCGCGGCTGTTCGGGCACGCGCACTTCGCGGCGACCGAGACCGTGTTTGCGTTTGTTACAATGCTCGCGATCTTCGCGGCTGACGGCGATGTTCACAAGTGGGGACGGAAAGCGGCACTTGCACTCCTCGCCGGCGTGGCGATTGCCACAAAAGTCAACGGCCTCATTCTGATTGTCGCGTTGCTGATGTGGCTTGGGCTTCGCGGAGTCTTTCACTACCTGGCATCACGCACCGGCGATGTAGATGAAACGAAGCGCGCGCTCAGTCACCTCATCACCGCCGGACTAATCGTCGTCGCTGCGCCAATCGTGGCGTTCCTGCTCTGGCCATGGATGTGGCACGACACCGGCGCTCGAATCGCGGAGTATTGGCGATTCATTTCCGAGCACAGTCACCAGGGCGTCTGGTACCTCGGACGAAAGTGGAACTTCCCAGTCGACGTTGCACCGCGTGTTCCATGGCACTACCCGATCATCATGACAGCCGTCGCCAGTCCCGTCGCGTTCAGTCTTCTTGCTCTGACAGGAATCGGTGCGGCGTGCGTGCGCCTCTGGAAGAAGCGCGACGCCATCGACCCAATCGATGTGCTCCTGTTGTTGCTAGTCGCCGGACCGATCGCGGCGAACATGTTGCCCTCCTCGCCGAAGTACGACGGCATTCGCCTCTTCTTCCCGGCGTTTCTCCCGATGGCATTGCTGATTGGCCGACTCGGGCCAGTTGTACAGCGAACAGAAACCAGACCATGCGATTGGCGTATGGCCGGCGTGCTGGCATTGCTTGTTGTTCTGACGGGCGCCCCTGGGCTGACGCGTGGGCTGGGCTATTACAATCTGCCGACGCGCATTATTGCTCCGAAGGGCGAGGACTTCCCATTCGAAGTCACGTACTGGGGAGAGAGCCTGACGAACGATGTACTCGAAGACCTCGACGAGTTCTGCTCGCCTGACGCACGGATCAGAACACTAGCGCTCCACACCGACGTCTTGCTGCTCCAGCAAAAGTGGGGACGGAGACTTCGCCAGGATATCGTTTTCGATGGCGATCCACCGTACGATTATCACCTGATGCAGAATCGAAAGGGATTCTGGAGCAACACCGAGTGGTGGTTCCGCGCGAATCGCGAGCCGCTGGCCACGTGGCCGGAAGGTGTCGACCCGCCGCAGCTCTTCCTATTCGATGGCCGCCCCCCGTACGTTCAATAAGTCGCTCAATCCACTCGATAGTGCGCCCCGCGGCTGACGCGATTGCGCAGTGCCGCATGGATTACAGCCAGCGCCGTCTGCGCACCGTTACGCAGACCGATTAGTTGATCCGTCAGAGCCGCCCGTCTGTAGAAACTTTCCACGTCGAACTGCAGACCACGCAGAATCCGCAGCGCGCGGTTCATGCGCCGACGCGAACGGACCAGGCCAACGTAGTTCCACATCGTCTGCTTGATGGTCATCCAGTCCTGCTGAATCAGTGCCGGGTCGCCTTCTTCCTTCTCGAGGTGCCAGGGTTCGACATGATTCGCATTCGCGATGGGCACGTGCTTCAACGTTTCCGCAATACTCTCCGCGGCCTGAACGCCCCACACCAGACCTTCGAGCAGCGATGTGCTAGCCAGTCGATTCGCACCATGCAATCCCGTGCATGCCACCTCGCCGACAGCACGAAGGCCCTGCACATTAGTACGAGCATGGAGATCCACCGCAACGCCGCCGCACGAGTAATGCGCGGCAGGCACGATCGGCGCCGGCTGCTTCGTGATATCGATGCCCCATTTCATCATGGTTTCATAGATCATCGGGAAACGCCCACGCACCCAGTCCGAGTCCTTGTGGCTGATGTCCAGATACATGCACGTCTCGCCCGTGCGCAGCATCTCTTCGTGGATGGCGCGTGCAACCACATCTCGCGGCGCCAGCGGGCCGAGTTCATGATACTTCGCCATGAACTGCTCGCCGCTGCTTGTTACCAGTCGCGCGCCTTCGCCACGCATCGATTCGCTCAGGAGGAACCGTGGCGCGACGCGATGATAGAAGGCTGTGGGATGGAACTGAATGTACTCCAGATTGATCACGCGGGCTCCGGCGCGATAAGCCATCGCCAATCCATCTCCGCGAGCCAAAGCAGGATTCGTCGTGTGGAGATATATCTGACCCAACCCGCCCGTCGCCAGAATCGTCTCGCGCGCGATGTACGGTTCTACCTCGCCCGTTCCGTGATGCAGAACGTACGCGCCCAGACATCGAGGCGGTCCATAGATCGCAATCGGATCGGCCGTGTGATAACCCGCCATGATCAAATCCAACGCCGTCACGTGGTTGATCATCTGAATGCTCGGGTTCTTCTTGACTTCCGCGACGAGATGAACGGCGATCGCTTTGCCCGTATGGTCACCCACGTGAACGATTCGCGGGACGGAGTGAGCGCCCTCTTCCGTCAGATCCAGCGACCCATCTTCATGCCGATCGAACGGCACGCCGCAGCGTTCGATCAGAACGCTCTCGACCAGTTTGGGGCCCAGTGTCGCAAGCTGATGCGCGGCGCCCGGCTCGCAGATATTCACGCCGGCGAGTTGGATGTCCTTCTCCAGCAACTCCGGCTGATCCTCGACGCCGCGATAGATGATGCCGCCCTGGGCATAGCTCGTGTTCGAGCCGTCATCCGGCTGATCCAAGTTGGTCAGCAGGATCACGCTGAGTCCCAGGTCCGCTGCCCGCAAAGCCGCTGTGCAGCCGCCAACCCCACTTCCGATGATGAGAACGTCTGCTTCCGGCATGATGCGCTCGTCCTTCGTAGACTATCGAAAAGGAAGCGCATCAGCCGAACTGGCGCAAGTGTTTGTGATCAGCGCGGAGCGCCCACCCTGAGCCTACTTGACCGCCTTCGCCTTCGCCACGGCGCCGATGAACTCGCGGAACAGCGGATGCGGCTCCAGCGGACGCGACTGGAATTCCGGGTGGAATTGACAGCCGAGATACCACGGGTGATCCGGAAGTTCGATCATCTCGATCAGGTTTGTTTCCTCGAAGATGCCCGAGACCTTCAGGCCGTGCTCTTCGAGCGTCCCGCGGTACTGGTTATTCACCTCGTAGCGATGGCGATGACGTTCGTGGACCTTCGGCTTTCCGTACAGAGCGGCTGCCTTTGTATTGGGCTGCAATGTACATTCGTAACTGCCCAGGCGCATCGTTCCGCCAAGATCCAGTACCGTCTTCTGGCTCGCCATCAGATCGATCACCGGGTGCGGCGATTGATCGTTGAACTCCGAAGAATTCGCGCCTTCCAGCCCACAGACTTCGCGCGCGAATGCAATCAATGCCACCTGCATCCCCAGGCAGATTCCAAAGAACGGGATATTGTTCAATCGCGCGAAATTCGCCGCCTGGATTTTGCCTTCGATGCCGCGCGCACCAAAACCGCCGGGAATAAGAATTCCATCGGCTTCGGCCAGCTCTTTCTCCAGAGATCCCGCCTCCAGCATTTCCGAATCGACACGCTTGATGTTCAGATTCACACCCTGGTGCGTTGCACCATGCGCCAGCGCTTCGTAGATCGATTTGTAGGCATCCTGCAATTCGATGTACTTGCCTACGACTGCGACCGTGACTTCGTCCTTGGCCGTCTGCATGCGCTCGACCATTTCTCTCCAGCGGCTGATCTTCGCGTCGTGCGTGACCAGTCCCAACTTCGTCACAACCCAGTTGTCGAGTGCCTGCTCGTGCAGCATCAGCGGCACTTCGTACACGCTCTTCACCGTCGTGGACTCAAAAACGGCCTGGTTCTCGACGTTACAGAACAGCGCAATCTTCCGGCGCTGTTCCTCCTGCATTGGAATTTCCGTACGACAAATCAAGCCATGCGGCTGAATGCCAATCTCGCGCAGCGCTTTCACGCTATGTTGCGTCGGCTTGGTTTTCAATTCTCCTGCCGCGCCCAGGTAAGGGAGCAGTGTCAGATGCAGATACAGACAGTTCGCGGCGCCGATGTCGTGAGGGATCTGGCGGATTGCTTCCAGGAATGGCTGCGACTCGATATCGCCCACCGTGCCGCCGATTTCCACGATCAGGACGTCGCATTTTGACTCACGCCCCAACTTGAAGATGCGCGATTTGATCTCATCGGTGATATGCGGAATGACCTGGACCGTGGCACCGAGATAATCGCCCCGCCGCTCCTTGCGAATCACGGAGTCATAAATCTGCCCCGTCGTCACATTGTTGCTCTGGCTTGTGGGTGTCCCCGTGAAACGCTCGTAGTGCCCCAGATCCAGGTCCGTCTCGGCGCCGTCCTGGGTCACGAAGACCTCGCCATGCTGGAAAGGGCTCATCGTGCCCGGATCGATATTCAGGTATGGATCGACCTTCATCATTGCGACTTTCAGGCCTCTGGCCCCCAGCAGAGTACCCAGACCAGCCGCTGCGATTCCCTTGCCCAGCGAGGAAGCCACGCCTCCCGTCACAAAGATATACTTCGGCGCCATGATTTCTCCTTGGAGCGATCGGATTTGAGGTCCGGAACCGTGGATGTTCCGGGACGCATGCACGGGATTGTTTCTCTATGGGCGCTAGACCGGGAAGTCAAGGCGGGTTCAGTCCAATGTCGGTTTCAGTATTTCCGCACTAAAGGACCCATGCATCTACATGTGACCATGGAGTTTATGACACTTTTATGCTGGGCTCTCCCCGAATCGTGTCCTAAGACCATTGTCTCGGGGCATGCATTTCGCTTTTTCGAGGCGACTGTCGAAGACAGCCGTGGCCAGGTAGAATGCGGGCGGCACCGATCAAGGTGAGAGCTAACCAGATTAGCCACAGGACTGAAAGTCCCAGTCTTGCAGGTGGAGAATCATGGGGGATATTCGTGAGTAGCCTTCCGGCCGGGGGCTCCTCCGTTATCCAGATTTAACAAACTCAGCGGACAAACAGGGATACCGAAAGCGGAATCCTATTGCCCCTTCGGATGCGCCTGACAAACGTCATTTCAAGAGGTTGCGCACAGGAATTACGGATCGATTTGGGATGCTAAAGCTGCGTAATTCAGCATCCCGCATGGTGTCAGTTCAAAATGCAGTACAGCAGGACAAAAGCTTTATCGTACGAATTTCGTCACAATTTTCATGAGGAGAGTGACCGCATGACAGTAAGAGATCGTTTGAAGCTCGTCTTGATCGCCGCGCTCGCGCTGAGCGCAATGGTCTTCACAGGCTGTTCGAAGAACCAGTACGCGTACACCTATCAGGTTAACGACCTGGATGCACGCGTGTCTGCACTTGAGGGCCGTAAGACTGTTACCACCACTGGAACCTACGTCTCCGTTCTCGGCGACGTCCCCGACGGCTACCGTCGCACCTACATGGCTCTGCCGACGGGCGTCGAGTCCACCAGCAGCATGTTGGTTGAGAAGATGTTCCCCGAGAAGGTCACGGCCGGCCAGACCTTCGACTATTTCCTGCGCATCACGAACCTGACGGGCGGCGTCTACATGTCCGACGTGACGGTTCGCGACCAGATCTCCGAGAACTTCAGCCTCGCGTCTTCCAGCCCTGCCGCACAGGTCCAGGGCGACACGCTCGTTTGGAATCTCGGCACGCTGGCTCCGGAAGAGACCCGCACCATCACCGTGACTGGCTCTGCCTCCGCCACTGGCGAGAGCGCAACCTGCGCCAGCATCGACTGGGTCCCGACCCTGTGCCTCGGCACCGTGGCCGTCCAGCCTGACCTGTCCGTCACCTTCGACGGCACCGACTGGCTGACCGCTTGCGACGTCGCCACCTACCGCGCGACCGTCACCAACAGCGGCACCGGCGTCGCCCAGAACGTTCGCGTCATGGGCAGCCTGCCCTCCGGTCTGAAGACCGTTGACGGCTCCGCCAGCCTGAGCGCCGACCTCGGCGACATGCAGCCCGGCGACAGCCGCGACATCAGCTTCAGCGTCCAGCCCGAGCGCGCTGGCTCCTACGAGGCGATGATCCGCGTGACCTCCGACAACGTTGCGACCCTCGAGTCCAGCGTCGTCAACACGGTCGTCTGCCAGCCGGCACTTGCCCTTGAGGCCAGTGGAACCGAGCTGCTGTACCTCGGCAACGAAGGCTTCTTCATCGCCAGCGTCTCGAACCCGAGCGACTGCAATGTTGAGAACGTCGAAGTCGTCGCCACGCTGCCCGCGTGCCTCGACGTCGTGAACGTCTCCGACAACGGCTCGGCAACCGGCCGTACCGTCACCTGGAACCTCGGCACTCTGGCCGCCGGCGCCAGCCGCGACGTCACCGTCCGCATCGCCGGCAACGCCAAGTGCAACGACGACGTCAACTTCGTGGTCACCGGCGTTTGCGCCGACCGCCAGGCTGACAGCGTCCCGGTCGAGATCGCCGGTATCCCGGCTATCCTGCTCGAGGTGATCGACATCACTGACCCGGTCAAGGTTGGCCAGTCCAGTACCTACGTCATCACCGCCACGAACCAGGGCTCTGAAGTCGGCACCGGCATCAAGATCACTGGCTCCGTCGAAGGCATGACGATCACCAGCACCAGTGGCGCCACCACCGGCAACGTCAGTGGCAACACCGTCAACTTCGCTCCGCTGGCTTCCCTGGATCCTGGGGCCAAGGCTGAATGGCGTGTCGAAATCCGCGCCAACGAGCCGGGCGACAAGCGCTTTGCAATCGAGATGACCAGCGATCAGTTCCCGCGTCCGGTCAACGAGACGGAATCCACCTACCTGTACGAATAAACCGTACAGAAAAACCTGAACCTCTCGCCGCCCCGGGCTTGCCCCGGGGCGGCTTTTTTGATGCACTTCCAACCGCAACATTTGCCTAATGGGAGACTCGCAATGGCACTCGCAGAACAGATTACCGAAGACATGAAAACGGCCATGAAGGCCAAGGACGCGGAGCGCCTGGGCGCCCTGCGTATGATTCGCGCCGAGATCCTCAAGCGCGAGAAGGAGGAGGCGGGAAAGAAGCTCACCGATGCTGAAGTCCAGGCCGTACTCCAGACGCTCGCCAAACAGCGCAAGGACTCCATCGAGCAGTACACTGCCGGTGGCCGCCAGGATCTCGCCGACAAGGAAGCCCGCGAGCTCGAAGTCATTCAGTCCTACCTGCCGGAAGAGCTCTCCGACTCAGAGATCGTGGCGGCTATCGATGCCGTCATAGCCGAGACTGGGGCCTCGGCCCCCAACGAGATGGGAAAAGTGATGGGGCCCGTGATGGCCCGATTGAAGCAGACTGGCAAACCCTTCGATGGCAAGAAAGTGAACGGATTGGTCAAAGATCGCCTGAGTTGATCGCTCGGCCAGCTTCCGACAAAAGAAAACCGCCGGCGAAGGGAGATTCCCTCGCCGGCGGTTCTGTCTGTTGATTTGAGAGATCGTGGGGAGCGCTTACTCCTCGCCGCCCTCTTCGGTCTCACCGATCATCTCTTCGCCGTTTGCCTCGTCGTCATCTTCTTCATCGGACTTCTCGCTTTCTACGCGAGAAACGGCGGTGATGCGGTTGCCTTCGCTGACATTGAAGAAGCGCACGCCCTGTGTCGCACGGCCGATGATGCGGACGTCCTTGGCCGTGAAGCGAATCGACTGTCCCGCTTCCGTCATCATGATCAACTCGTCCTCATCGACGACTTCGTTGATACCGACGACTTCGCCGTTCCGTTCCGTGACCTTGATGTTGATCACACCTTTACCACCGCGCTTGATCAGGCGATAGTCTTCGACCTGACTGCGCTTGCCGTAGCCATGCTCGCACGTCGTCAGGATTGTCGATCCGCTTCGCACGACCTCGGCACCGACGACTTCATCGCCCTTCTGCAGCGAAATGCCGGCGACGCCCTGCGTAAAGCGGCCCGCTGCGCGGACATCGCTTTCCTTGAAGCGAATCGCCATGCCCTTGCGCGTCCCGATGAACAGCTCTTCTTCGCCGGTCGTCTGCTTCACCGTCACGAGCTCGTCGCCGTCGGTGATCTTGATCGCCTTGATGCCGACCTTGCGTGGGTTGCTGTACAAGTCTAACGAGTTGCGCTGCACACGTCCCATCTTCGTGAAGAAGACGAGGAAGCGATCCTCCTCGAACTTACTGACAGGCACGACCGACTCGATCTTCTCGCCCTTGTCGAGATTCTCCAGAAGGTTCACGACCGGGCGGCCCTTGCTGGCGCGGCCGGCCTGCGGCAACTCGTAGACCTTCAGCCAGTGCGCCATGCCCTTGTTTGTGAAGAACATCAGGTAGTCGTGGGTCGTGCCCACGAACAGATGCTCGACCCAATCCTCGTCCTTCGTCTCGGCGCCGATCACACCCTTGCCGCCGCGACGCTGGCGACGGTACAGCGCCGTATCCGTGCGCTTGATGTATCCCTGATGGCTGATGGTGATGACCATCCGCTGCTCGGCGATCAAGTCTTCGATCGTCATCTCGCCCGGGTTGTCGATGATCTCCGAGCGGCGTGCATCGCCGAACTTCTTCTTCATCGCCAGGAGATCGCGCTTGATCACCTGGTATTGCTTCTTTTCCGAGGCCAGGATCGATTCCAGTTCCTCGATCAGGGTCTTCAACTCCTTGCGTTCCTGCTCCAGCTTATCGACTTCGAGAGCCGTCAACGTGCGCAGGCGCATCTCAAGGATCGCATCGGCCTGTCGCTTCGACAGCAGGAAGCGCTCGATCAAGCGTTCGCGGGCATTATCCGTATCCCGGCTGCTGCGAATGATCGCAACGACCTCGTCGATATCGGCCAGCGCAATCAGCAGACCCTCGACGATGTGCAGCCGCTCCTGGGCCTTGTTCAAATCGAATCGCGTTCCGCGCAGAAGAACCTCGCGACGGTGCGCGATGTACAGCGACAGCATGCGCGGCAGGCTCAGGTAGCGCGGCTGGTTGTGGACGATCGCCAGCAGAATCACGCCGAACGACGTCTGCATCTGTGTGTGCTTGTAGAGATTATTGAGAACAACCTGGGACTCTTCACCGCGGCGCAGCTCGAGCACGATCCGCATACCGTCGCGGTCGGATTCGTCGCGCACCTCGGTAATGCCCTGGACCTTCTTGTCCTTGACCAGGTTCGCAATATCGACAATCAGGCGTGCCTTATTCACCTGGTAGGGGAGTTCGGTCACGACGATCGCTTCGCGATTGCCCTTAAGCTGCTCCGTGGCCACGCGGGCGCGCATCAACACCTTGCCGCGGCCCGTCTTGTAGGCGTCTTTGATGCCCTTTCGGCCCAGGATATAGCCGCCCGTCGGGAAGTCAGGCCCCGGGATGAACTGCATCAGCTCCTCGAGGCTGATCTGAGGCTTGTCGATCATCGCCACCAGGGCGTCGGTCACTTCACTCAGATTGTGCGGCGGGATGTTCGTTGCCATACCGACGGCGATGCCGGCGCTGCCGTTGATCATCAGGTTAGGAACGGAGGAAGGGAGCACGATTGGCTCCAGTTCCTTGCCGTCGTAGTTCGGCATGAAGTCGACGGTGTTCTTGTCGATATCGACCAGCAGCGATTCGCCCAGCGGCAGGAGGCGCGTTTCCGTGTATCGCATGGCTGCCGCGGGGTCGCCGTCGACCGAGCCGAAGTTGCCTTGGCCGTCCACCAACGGATAGCGCATGTTCCAGTCCTGCGCCAGGCGGACCAGCGTATCGTAGATCGCTGAGTCGCCGTGCGGGTGGAACTTGCCCATCACTTCGCCGACGATCTTGGCCGACTTGTTGTAGGCGCGGTTGGCTCGATAGCCGCCCGTAAACATGGCGTACAGAATGCGCCGGTGAACGGGCTTCAAGCCGTCCCGGACATCGGGAAGGGCACGGCCGACGATGACGGACATCGCATAGTCCAGATAGGACGTGCGCATCTCGTCTTCGATGTTAATGGGAATGATTTGCTCGCGTGCGTCCTGCATCAGCGGGGTCTCTCCAAGGAACGAGAATCTGCGCTTTGGACACAAATCAGGCGGCCCGGAAAGCGCCACCCCTCGGGCTTTCCGCGTGTCCAGCGCACCAACGGGATTCGGGCGAGATCAAAACTGCTGCCTGCCAAAATCTTTCACGCGAGGGCGCCAAACTCAGCCCTCACAAGAGTCTTGATTTTGCCCCAGCCGAGGCCTCGGATCAAGGCATTAAAAGCCATATCTGGCAGGCTTTTTCTGCGTTTTCGCGATTCTTTGAGATGTGTGCGTCTGAGGGGGCAAGAACCCCCGGGTCAACGGCCGGAAAGGATCGTTGAACGATAGGCCAGGGTCACCGCGTTGAGCTCTGCGATATCGATAGATCCATTGCGGTCCGCGTCCGCGCTGGCAGGAGCCGCGACCGCTCCACGGAATGACAGAATCGTCGCGTTCAACTCGCCGAGGCTCACTCGTCCATCGCCATCTTCGTCCCCCGGCAGGACAGCCGGCGTGGGGGTCGGCGTGATCGTCGGGGTGGGCGACGGCGTGACAGTCGGGGTGGGTGTTGGAGTCGGAGTGGGAGTCGCAGCGACTGGGAGCTCCAGGCTCAGGATGTTCGCGAAACCACGTCCGCTGAATGACGGGAAGGCGATGATTCGATCGCCGACGGCCGATTGGCGGATCGACATCTTTGTGAACGAGCCGCCGGGGAAGTACTGAATCCGCGTAATCCAAGATGTGTTGATGCCCGAAATCGACGTGTCGAAGGAGTAGAGGCGGCTCTCCGCCGTGCTGGAGCTGGCGCTGGTTCGCATCATGAAGACGCCGTACAGCCCATCCTCAGTCAGGCACAGCGGATCCAGGTTCTCCTCCCCCAGGTGCATCTCATCCGATTCCGGCATGAAACTGCCACGGTAGGTCAAGGTCCCGTCCGAGTTGATCGTCAGGTAGTTCACCCCGACCGGAGTGCCGCCGGCGGGGGATTGGCCGACGAATGCCAGCGTATCGGCGCGGGAGAGCATGAAATCTCCGCCCCGGACCGCGCCGGCAGTCGTGATGTCGCCCGTAATCGGCGTCAACGTGCCGGTCTGTGTCGCATCGAATCCCATCAGCAGTCCGCCATTCGAGATCGCCACATATGCGTAATTCCCATCGTCGGAGAAAGCCACCGACCCATCAGAGAATGCCGCCAGCGACCGTGTGTACGACGCGACCTCGATTAACTCGTAGGTCGCCGGATCGATCGAATAGAGATAGAGCTGGAGTTCAGAACTCCGGCCCGGCTGCAGCAGAGCCAGCATCGAACCGTCGACCGAGATGTCGATATCGACGATGAAACCATTGCGATTCTGAAAAGAGGCGAATTCCGACGCCGTCCCGTCGCCATTCGGCGCCAAACCAAACACGTAGCCCTGCAACTTGCTGCCCGAGATGTAGCCTCGCAGGAACGCAAACCGTCCGAGCGGATCGACCTTCAATTCCTGCCAGTAGCTGGGAACCGTTGAGACAGCCACTGTTCCCGCCTGCGACATGACGCCGCTGGCCGGGTTGATTCGCAGGAAGTCGACGTTTCCGGAAGGCAATGACGTAGCCACGCCGAGCGTTCCATTCCTGGAGACGTTGCTGAATGTCGAGTTTGGCGAGGACGGCGCCTCGTCCAGCGTCGCGTAAAAAGTCCCTTCAGTATTGGCGTTTGCAGTGATTCCCGTCCCGCCCCAGACGGAACTTGGCCCCGAGCTGAAGATCAGATTCCCCGATCCATCGATCGAATGAAAGTACATCTCTGCATTGCTGAACTTACCCGTCTGTACTAACTCCCCCGGAACGGCCGAGGATGAACTGGTCAGCAGCAATGCGCACAGGAAGGCTAGCGCCGAAACGAGCCGGCGACGAACACTGCAAGTCATGTGAGTAGATCCCCCAGGACGGCCGCGAGAAGTCTCGGTGCGAACGCGGCCACTGTTGAGTCAATGGCGCTGATCTATGCGCATTTTACACACATAGCGTTAACGATGTCGTTGTACGAGGCTTCACGTGAAGCTGCACGTCATTTCAGCCATCAGGCGCGCGATATAGCACGGGTTCACGATCTCGTCATATTCCGCAGCTTGTGCGACTCTCATGACATTTTGATTGAGACGCATGCGTCATGCGGATCAGCATCAAACTGTTGTCTATTGCTTATGGATCATGCCCGGTACTCAAGAACTGGCGGGAAATGAGGAACTGATGCACCCGGACCAACTGCCCTACTACCGATTCTGCTCACGCTCGATGCTCGACAAGTCGATCAATTCACTTTTGGGCCTTGTCGAAGGCGTTTCTATCGATGGTGCAGTCTCCGACCAGGAAATCGACTACCTCATCCAATGGGTCCACGATCATAGGCAGTATCAAGATCGGCATCCCTTTAATGAGCTTCTGCCTGTGGTTGCGGAAGCTGTTGCAGACAGGGTCCTCACCGAGGAGGAACGCTACGACATCATTTGGCTTTGCGAGAATCTTCGATCGACGGAGTATTTTGATCTGGGGACAGCCGACATTCAGCGGCTGCATGCTCTGGTAAGCTCGATCGCTGCGGATGGGATCATTACCAAGGAAGAGCTGGAGGGGTTGTCCTCTTGGTTGGAGGAGCACGATTATCTGCGTTCCTGTTGGCCATACGATGAAATCGAAGGCCTCGTCGCCGCCGTCCTCGATGATGGCAAAATAGACGAGAGAGAGCACGAAGCACTGCTGTCCTTTTTCTCCGAATTCACGGAAACTCAAGGGAAGAAGACTCTGGACATCGATAGATCGATGATCACCGTGCAAGGCGTTTGCGCATTTTGCCCGGAAATCACAATTCCCAACTCGGTCGTTTGCTTCACTGGGGCTTCGTCTCGATATACTCGCGATGAATTCGAGCGGATCGTTTCAGATGCGGGCGGCAGGCCCGTCAGGAACGTCTCAGGGAAGCTGGATTACCTTGTTATCGGCGCAGATGGAAACCCCTGCTGGGCATACGCCTGCTATGGACGGAAGGTCGAGAAGGCCGTGGAACTGCGCAAGAGCGGATGCAAGCTCCTGCTGGTCCATGAAAACGACTTCCAGGACGCCCTTGCCGACTCGCTTGGCTTATAGAGAGAGATTCTGATATATGCCGATGCAGCCTGCGGCTACTTCCTGCTGAACCGATCGCGGGAGAAACGCGCTGCCAGGGAGGCTGTGTTCAGACTCGACCAGTCCTTCTTGTAAAGGGGGCACTTCTTCGCCTCCAGATACATTGCCTTGTCGGGGTGCGAGCAGTCGCACTCCTCCGGCTTGGCGAACTTCCCAGTGGCCTGATGGTAGTAAGCACAGTCCTTCAGCGGGCATTCAACGCGGATCATTCCTATCTCCAGGTCAGTAGTAGCCATCATGCAATCCCGGTCACAGGTTCGTTACGTCTTTCAGGGGGCGTCACGGGAAAAGGTCGTTTGGACCGTACAAAACCAGAATCGACAACGGTTTGTGTCAGCAAAGTGGGGCAGGTATGCCACAAAGCGGATAGATTAGATAACATTTCTCCGATTTGAGTTGCATCCGGCCGGACCCATGCGGTCTCACTTGGGGCGTTCCGGGGCTGTCGGCTCCGATTCCCCGGGGCGGACCCTGGATGAAAGGTCCCCAGCAAGGCGTGGAAACCTGGAAATCTGTTCTAACGCCCGAGAGTCTTGTCGTGGCCGGTATCTCCGGCGGACCAGACTCCGTATACCTGCTGCTGAACCTCATGGAGGCTGCCGCCGAGCAGGGTTGGCAGGTCCATGCCGTTCACGTTCATCATCACCAGCGCGGAGCCGAGGCCGACGCTGACGCGGAGTTCGTGCGTCTGCTGGCCGGCGAACTGGGCGTTCCCTGTGCCGTGCTGGATATTCACCCCGACCAGATTTCCGGTGTCGAGTCGGAAGGCGATTCCCTGGAGGGCCGGCTGCGCGAGGCCCGCCTCTCCCTTCTGCGGGCCCAGGCGGCTGCCCTCGGGGCCGATGCCATTGCACTCGGGCATCATGCCGGCGACCTGGCGGAATCCTTCCTCCTGATGGCCCTGCGTGGCTCCGGCCCAACCGGGCTGGGCTCGCTGCGCGAGGCTCGCTTCCTTGAGGACGACGGGATCTGGCTGATTCGGCCACTCCTTTCGCTCTCGCGTGCCGACATTGAGGCCGAACTCCGCGAGCGCGGACAGGATTGGCGCGAGGACAGCAGCAATCGCGACCCGAAGTTCCGCCGCAACCGACTCCGGATGGAAGTCATGCCGCTGCTCCAGGACATCGAATCCGGCGCAACGGAGGTCCTGGCCCGTTCGGCGTGCCTCTGCGCCGAGGAATCGGAACTTCTGGACGAAACCGTGGCCGAGCGCCTGGCAGCAGCCGTCCGATCCCGCCTGGAAGGTTCGATCTTGCTCGATGCGGCCTGTCTGCGGCGGCTCAAGCCGGCGATGGCGTCGCTGGTGATCCGGCGTGCCTGGGCCAGGCTGGATGGGAGAAACTCGGACAAAGAGGATATTTTTTCTACGAATCGGCCGGGGATCGTCTTGCCTCCACCGCATGCCCTCACCAAGGATCTCGTCCGCCGCCTGAGGCTCTCCGAGGGCGAGGCGGCCCATTTCGGTCCGGTCCGCGGCTTCGCGGCGATGGTCAGTAATCATGAAGTCCTCCTGTATCGCGAGTCCGACCCCCCGGCGGAATTGCTGGCGGCGCACTATCGGGAGATGCAGCGTATGATCCTGCTTCCCGATCCTCCGCCGCCGATTGCCGTTCTGAACTCCAGCCAGCGGGCAACCGTTGGCCACTATGAGGTGCCCCTCCCCGCGGAGGCCGGTCGCCTCGAAATTGATATCCTTCCCGCCTTGGAATTCACCGTCGATTGGAGCGCGCCCGAGTTCACGGAGCAGCGCACAGCCGTTTTCGATACACGCAGCTTGAAGAAAGACCTGATCCTTCGGTCCATCGATCCGAAGGAGCCCCTCTCTATTTCCGGGGGGCAGAAGAAGGATGCGGGCGACGTCCTGCAGGAAGGCCGAATTCCCGCCGACATGCGTCGGCGCGTGGCCGGCCTGGCCGACGATCGGGGGGTGCTCTGGATCCCCGGCGTTCGCCGCGCAGCCGCGTCCGTTGTAACGGACCGGACGGAATTGATCGTCCGAGTTCGATGGATTTCCAAAGAGGAGGTGTCGGAGGAAAACCCGTAGGTCCGGAAACTCTCGCTTCATCGCAGTGCTTGGCTGCGAAGAAGTGTTAAACCTCATCCCAACGAGGGGAATGTAAAACCATGAAAGTCGGAGTACTCAAAGAAATCCGAGAAGGGGAAAATCGAGTCGCGGCGACCCCGGATTCGATCAAGAAACTCCTCCCCAAAGGCGTCGAAGTCCTCGTCGAGACTGGTGCAGGCGATCACTGCAGCATCTCCGATCCGTTGTACGAGGCCGCCGGTGCCAAAGTTGTATCTCGCGAGGAAGCCGCTGCGGCTGACATCGTGCTCAAGGTCCAGTGCCCCCTGGAAGAAGAGCTCTCTCTTCTTAAAGAAGGCACCCTGCTGATCACCATGATCGATCCGTTTGGCGATGGCCCGGACATCATGGACAAGCTGGCCGCGGCCAAGGTCAACTGCTTCGGCATGGAACTCGTCCCGCGCATCACCCGTGCCCAGGTCATGGACGTGCTTTCGTCGCAGGCCAACGTGGGCGGCTACAAGGCCGTCCTCGAAGCAGCCCATCACTACACCAAAATGTTCCCGATGCTGATGACGGCCGCCGGTTCGGTGCCGCCCAGCAAGTGCATGATCCTCGGCGTCGGCGTGGCCGGTCTGCAGGCCATTGCCACCGCGCGTCGTCTCGGCGCGCAGGTCGAGGCTTTCGATGTTCGCCCCGAAGTGAAGGAGCAGATCCTGTCACTCGGCGCGAAGTTCCTCGAGCTTGGCATCGACGAGTCCGGGTCCGGCTCGGGCGGCTACGCCAAGGAACTGTCGGAAGAGTCGAAGCAGAAGCAGAAGGACGCGCTCACCCGCGAACTGGCTCGCGCCGACATCGTCATTACCACCGCGCTGATTCCCGGCCGGCCCGCTCCGGAACTGGTCACCGAAGAAGCCGTGAAGAACATGAAGGAAGGCTCTGTGATCGTCGACATGGCGGCGGCCCGCGGCGGCAACTGCCCGCTCAGCGAAGCCGACAAGGTCGTCGTGAAGCACGGCGTCACCCTCATCGGCCACACGAACCTGCCGTCGATGGTGCCGAACCACTCGAGCCTCTTCTTCGCCCGCAACTTGGTCAGCACATTGGAACTCTTCCTCAAGAAGGAAGAGGACAAGACCACGTTGACCGTCGATTTCGAAGACGAAATCGTCGATGCCGCGATGGTGTGCTACGACGGCAAGCGCCGTTGGCCGAAGCAAGAATCCTGAACGCGAGATCCGCGCTGAATTGAAAGGAGCAAGTTACTCATGCCTGCTTTATTGCTTGGTGCCGCCGGGGGAGCTGCTGCGTCCCCATTTATGGTTGGCCTCTTCATCTTCGTGCTGGCGTGCTTCGTCGGTTATCACGTGATCTGGAACGTGACGCCGGCTCTGCACACGCCGCTCATGGCCGTTACAAACGCGATTTCGGCGATTATCCTGGTCGGGTGCATTCACGTTCTCGGCTCCGTACACTCGCCATCCGAGGCGAAGATCATTGCCTTCATTGGTCTCGTGGTCGCCTCGATCAACGTCTTCGGTGGGTTCGTCGTCACCCAGCGAATGCTCTCCATGTACAAAAAGCGCTAAGGTGATGCCGTTATGATTGAGAATCCCAATATCTTCTACCTTGTTTACCTGATTGCATCGGTCTTCTTCATCTTCGGATTGAAGGGCCTCTCTTCACCCGCCACGGCGCGCCGTGGCAATACCATGGCCATGGTGGGTATGATCCTGGCCGTCGGCATCACGCTGCTGCATCATGACATCGCGATGAGCAACATGGTCTGGATTCTTCCGGGCCTTGCCATCGGTGCCATCATCGGCGTGCCCCTGGCGCTGAAGATCAAGATGACCTCCATGCCCGAACTGGTTGCCGCGCTGCACAGCTTCGTCGGTATCGCGGCCGTCTTCGTCGGAATCGGCACCTACATGATGCACGCCAACGCTGGCGATGCGATCTCTGCCGTCTCCACCATCGAAATCTGGGTCGGCGTCTTCATTGGCGCGATCACCTTCACTGGCTCCGTCATCGCCTTCGGCAAGTTGAGCGGCAAAATGAAGTCCGCGCCGATCGTCTTCACCGGCCAGCACTTCGTGAACCTTGCCATCTTCCTCGTCATGGTCGGCTTTGGTGTTGCCTTCACCATGATGGCGAAGACCTCCGGCGACGTTGGTACTCAGGCGATCAACGCCCTTGGCGGCGAGGCCGGAATGAACACGCAGGCCCTGATGATGCTGATTGTCGTGACGGCCCTCGCGCTGATCCTCGGCATCACGCTGATTATCCCGATCGGCGGCGCCGACATGCCGGTCGTCGTGTCGATGCTCAACTCGTACTCAGGTTGGGCGGCTGCTGCGACGGGCTTCACGCTCGAAAACAACCTCCTGATCGTGACCGGCGCTCTCGTCGGTTCGTCCGGCGCGATTCTGTCCTACATCATGTGCAAGGCCATGAACCGCGGCTTCATCAGCGTCATCCTCGGTGGCTTCGGTGGCGATGAAACCGCCGCGGCAGGCCCCGGCATGGAAGGCAAGACCTTCACCGCCGCCGGCGTCGAAGACGCTGCATTCATGATGAGCAACGCCTCCAAGGTCATCATCGTCCCCGGCTACGGCATGGCCGTCGCCCAGGCGCAGCACGCCGTGCGCGAACTGACCGACCTGATGATCGACCGGCACGTCGAAGTCAAATTCGCCATTCACCCGGTTGCCGGTCGTATGCCCGGCCACATGAACGTTCTTCTGGCCGAAGCTGATGTCCCCTACGACATCGTGTTCGAGCTCGAAGAGATCAACGGCGAGTTCCAGGACTGCGACGTGGCGCTTGTGATCGGCGCTAACGACGTCGTGAACCCCGCGGCCAAGACCGACAAGAGCAGCCCGATCTACGGCATGCCGATCCTCGATGCGTACCGTTCGCGCCTGGTCTACTGCATCAAGCGCTCGATGAAGCCCGGATACGCCGGCGTCGAAAACGAACTGTACTACTCCGACAACTGCAACATGGTGTTCGGCGACGCGAAGGAAGTGATCGAGAAACTCGCGAGTGCGATCAAAGAAAGCTGATCGTCACGACAAGACGAACAACGAACCGGGCGACTTCCAATGCGAAGTCGCCCGGTCTTGTTTGTCCGACCCACCGCCGGGGCTCTCTTAGGGATCCCCTGCCGTGCTCAGCGAAGCGGTGCTCGCCAATCGTAATCGATTCTACTGATCTGTGAACAACGACTACGAGCACGAGCACGAAGGCGCTCCTTTGCCCTGGAAAGACCTCCTGCTCCAAGATCGCTCTGAACACTGCGCCATTCGCCTTCACGTCTCCTTGCAGATCCCCGGCTTTCGGCATCTGCTTGTTTTGCGTTCGCATTTGACCTCCGGAGGAGGTCCAGTTGAATGGCCCGAGCGACCGAAGGGAGGCGAGCCCGGACCTCCATAGTTCTTCCATCATCGAACAACGACACATCGGCGATCGTCCTCACTTCTCCTTGCAGACCCCTGGCTTTCGGCATCTGCTTGTTTTGCGTTCGCCTTTGACCTCCGGAGGAGGTCCAGTTGAATGGCCCCGAGCGACCGTAGGGAGCTCGGGGTACCTGATGTCTTCCCGTTGGTCCCCGGAGGGGGCCAAGAAAGGCCTCCTGTGTCCGCCTACACGCAGCTCTACTACCACATCGTGTTTTCAACAAAGGAACGAAAGCCCGTCCTGGACGCGCCGAATCGCAGGCGCTTCTTCCAATACGCCTGGGGGTTCCTGAAGAAAAAGAGCTGCCACCTCTATCGCATCGGTGGTGTGGAAGACCACGTCCACATTCTCACGCACATTCACCAGACCATCGCTCTCGCAGATCTCGTTCGAGACCTTAAGACCAGCACCAATCAGTGGATTCGATCCGAAGATGTCTTCCCATTCTTCGATGGCTGGCAGATCAGTTACGCTGCATTTACGAAGTCACACGCTGATAAAGACAAGCTGATCGACTACATCAAGAACCAGGAAGAGCATCACCGCAAGGTCACCTTCATTGAAGAGTTGCGTGCTCTTCTCGAAGCCGAGGGCATTCCTTTCGAGGAGCGATATCTGGAGTAACGCTCGCGTTGACGGTCTTCTTCGCCCCCTTCGGGGACGGAGTTCTTTCGTCCCTTTACCCCGGGCTCCCGCTGGTCGCCCGGGGCCATTCAACTGATCCTCCTTCGGAGGATTTCCTCGCCGGGCGTGGTCGTAGTCGATGCACGAGGTCCCCACCTTGGTTCAGGCGCCCGAATCTCAGTGTACTTACCCCAATTCCTCCAGAAAATCCAGTTGCCGATCTTTTTGTTTGGGTGGGGGAGCAGGTTTCTCCCATGGCGGGTGGATATTCTTCTCCAGCAACTCCTCGTCCGCGGGCCACAGGAGCGTATTCACTGCGCGCCGCAACAATTCAATGTACGCCACCGGATCGTATGTCGTCTCCGCATTCATCAGCGGCGTCAGACAAACCCGTCGCTCCCGATCGGCGTTTTGCGCGTCGGTGATAATGTACTCGATCGTCTCGCCGGCGTGCATGTTCAGGCCGGCGCGCTCGGATTGGCGCGCAGCAAGTGCCTGGCGGCCGTTGCCTTTGTACTCGGTTGGTTCGTGGGACAGATTCCCTCGAACTGCCAGCTTATCGATCGGGATCTCGCCGCGCCACAGCATGCCTTCCCATTCTGCCACGCGCTCGCGGATGGACGGAATCATTGCGCGATACTCTTCCGCTGTGCGCGCAGCCGACAATTCATCCAGCAATACCTTCTGTGCGGAGCGAATGAAGATTGGCAGATCGCGACGCCGGCATTCGATACCGCGGAACTTCAGCGATCCATCCTCGAACGCTCCAAAATAACGCGTCGGCACAGGCCGATCCGCAAATTGTCGCGATGGCAGGAATGCGATCCAGCGATAAACCCCTTCGAGAGAAATCGTCAGCCCCGTTGCCGCATCGATCTCGCGTTGCAGTTCGGCGATTTCCTCGCGTTTGAAGTCGGGCTTCACGATCCACACACAATCCACATTCGCGTGCAGCATGTGCCAGCCGCGGTCTTCGCAAACCTCCCGCGCGACCGTCAGCAATTCGCGCGAGAACGCAGAGACGGACTCGTGGGCCTCGATGCGACCGAATCGCGCGTTGCGATAGCCGAGATAGCCGAAGCAGCAAACCAGCAGCCACTTGATCGCATTCTGTCGGTCGTCGAAACGTTGAGCATCGAACTCATCGGCACGTTCCCGGGCATCGCCACGCAGTTGTTTGTATTCGACGCGTTTGTCGATCAATGGCGCCAGCGCCCGCGAAACCAATCCCACGCGCCGTTCGCAGATCGTGTAGCCAATCTCCGGCACGCGCACGTTCTGGCAACACGAGCAATTCACCGTCTCCGGCGAGACATTGAACCGCGACATGATCGTCGGGTACATGGACATGAAATCCAACTCGACGACATTCTCATAGAAGCCGATCTCCGGCGCGTACACCAGCCCGCCGCGATCGGTCTTCAGCAATTGCGATGCGCTTTTCCACGCCTCCGGCTGCGTCTTCTTCCATGGGATCAGGTACTGCTCGTGGTACGCGACATCAAGCTGCACTGACGTGATTCCCGTGCCGATGCTGCGGCGTGCGATGCGCTGCGGCGGCAGACGACTCAGTCGCGTGACTTCGTATAGGCCCTCGAGGTTCGTGTGCTCGACCATGAAGGAGTTGTCGCGATCCAGATGCCAGCGCCCGTAGAGCGTGTATTCCGGCGCCTGGTAGAGAATGCGGCCGTAGGACATGAACGATCGCCCATCGATCTGCGCCTTGCGCTCACGCGGCGGCGGCTCGCGATCCAGCCGCAGCGGAAAGCGCATCTGTCGCGCCGCGCTCAGCAGCAGCGGAAAGACAAACCCATCGCCGCCATTGGTCATCAGAACATCGGGGTCGATTCGATCGATCGCATCCTGGAAACTCTCCAGCATGGTCGCCGGATCATCCCACGTCATTTCGATCCCATCGTGTTCGAGTGTAATCGATTCCAGACGCGGCCGCCGACCGAGCAATCGCCCCTCTGCGCGTATTTCTACCGTTCTCAACGGTGGCGCATCGTAGCGCGTATCCCAACGATCGTCCTCCAGCCGCAACGCCGCCAGGGTGCCGTCGCGCGCTTCGAACTCGCATCGACAAAGCGGAAAGATCGCGCGCTCGTAGCAATAAAGCTGCTCCGGCATCAGGTCCGCATTGTACCACGAAACCAGTGGATAACGATCGGCGTAGCGTTGCAGCTTGAAACGCCACGTTTCCGCCTCGCGTACACGCAACGCAAACACGCGCCGCATATCGCCGGTCCAGAAATCGCGCCGCTCCGTCCAATCGAGCAGTTCTGCGTCCCCACTTTTCTCGATCGCACGCAGGCACCCCCTCACCGATCGCCCGTCGCCATCGAGATACACAATCGGGCAAAACTCGTCCTCCACACGCACGCGCTTTCCATCGTCCGTCAGAAACCAAAGGACCATAGAAGAACCGCGTGCATAGAGATCGAAGAGCCAGGATTTCATGAGAATGGCCAGTGGCGAGTCGTTGCAACCGCCGTCAGTCGCCGGCCGCGATCTTCTCCAACTCCTTCCGCAAGCGCTCGATTTCCAATTCCTGATCCAGTAGGATCGCCATCACAAGGCTGTCGAATGGAACGGGGCGCGCGACGTGCGTGGCTTCCGCGGTGTGGCGGCGAGCGCGGGTAAAAAGACGATCGAACGCCGCCTGGTGCTCGCGCCGCAGCGCCCGGCGAAATGGTCGCCAGGAATCGATCTCTTCCTGCAGGTACGTGTTAAAGGTTGGTAATGTCCGGCCCATTGGCGGCCTCCCATATCATTGAATCTGGCGAACGCGCACATCCGGCAAACCCTCCGGCGTGCGATGCACGGTTCCGCGAAAATCCGCCAGCCGATCGATCACCGGCCGCCACCATCCCCGTCCCTCCATCGGCGGATCGTGCGTCAGCAAAATCATCATTCCCTCGCGCCGCAGACGAGTCAGGTGACCCGCGATGCGCTCCAGTACCTGGCGCCTCTCGCGCAGCGCCAGTGACTCCTCCAGAAACAAATGCTCGATCCCGAGCACCGCCCCGATCGGCTGTGGCCGACGTCCCGCCAGCGGCGGTAACAACTGCGCCGCCACCGCCTCCAACTGGTGGATCGTGAACGTTCGCGTGACAAACACCCGATCCAGCGCCAGTGCTGGATCGACCCCGCGACGGCGGGCGTAAGTGCTGAAGACATAAGGATCGAAGCTATTCCCGCCATCCACGCAATAGAGCTCCCGCTCGCCCTCCAGCACCTGCGGCGCCAGCCCGCCGAGAACCTCCGCCGTCACCCGCCGGGGGACCTCTAAAGCCAGGATCCCTCCCTGCGCCGCCGGCCCTAGAATGCCGGCGACAGGCGCTGATTCCCGAAGAATGAGGTTCGTCTTGCTCATGGCGAAAATAAAGCGAAAGTCCGCCGGTAAGTCAAGCGCTGAGATTTCTTTTGCGCCCTCGGGATAGACAGGCGAAAAACATTCTGAAGCCGAGTCACAGGAGGAAGCGCTCATGAAACGCGCAGCCATTATCTTGGTACTCGTGGTAGCCGTTGCTATCGGTGCTCTTGTCTTCATGCGCAGTGCAGAGAATGTGCGTCTTGATGCCCAGCGAATCGCGGCCGAAAAAAGGGCAGACGATCTGAGTCATCCGATTAAGAGCGACGATCCGGGGGGCGAACACACTCCCGTGACATCGCAGAACGCAGCCGAACTTGTCTCGGGTATGGCGCCGGTGCTGCACCACGCGCCCGCCTCCGAAATGTCCGACGAAGACTTGAAGGCCATCCAGTTTGCGAAGAAAATGAATCTGGCGATTCTGAAAGCACTTGCCCTTCACGATCGCTCAGAACTGGACGGCCTCGATGTCCAGGGTGTCAGCAAGTCGTTTGCGGATCAACTGGCCGAGTCCCAGGAGGAATCGCCCAACTACAACTGGACGGCGCTTAATCAGTCCGCATCAAACGCTGCCGTGTGGGATCTCGAATCGGACGAGTACGCCGACTGGGAAAAGAATCGTTGGTTCCCGGAATCCATCGCCCAGGCCGAACGAATGCTCGGCAAGAAGCCGCGTTATCTTATTCTGAATCATTTCCAGGTCGAACACGCCGGCGACGCTCGAAACTTCCTGGAGTTCCAGACGTTTCTGGCCGAAGATGGAAAGGCGGTCAGTTTCTCCATTCTTGCCAGCAATCAGTTCGGTGGACACGGCGCACCGGCCACGATTCCGCAGGATGCAATAGATCCGTAACGGAAACTGGCAAAACCACTCCGTGTGCTCCGTGCAATCCGAGGTTCGATGAATCGCGCCACAGATGGAGGGGATGAACACAGATGAGAAGCGCCGAGGTAATGACGAGGCGCCCGAAGACTCGTGCGGGCGCCTCGTCCGCCCTGCTCTCAGAAGTCACTTCTGAACAAGCCGGCGCAGCAGCGCGCGCGCTCGGCTGACCAGAGCCTCCGGCGTAAACGGTTTCTGCAGCACTTCGATGCCGCGGTCGTCGGCCAGAACGTGCTGAATATCCTCGTTCGGGTAACCCGTCATGAACAGAATCTTCAGATTCGGGTATCGCTCCAGCAGTCCGTCCGCCAGTTCCATCCCGCCCAGACCCGGCATGATCACGTCGGTGATCAGCAGATCGAGCGGCGGGACATACTCGGCCTTCAGGATTCGATTCGCCTCGCGTCCGCTGCGCGCTTCCATGACGGCAAATCCCGCTTCGATCAGGGCATTCCGAAGGATGAGGCGGATCTCATCGTTGTCCTCGACCAGGAGAATCGTGCCCGTCACCGCCTCGCCCGATGGAACGAAGTCATCCGGCTCGGGTGTCGGGACTTCGCCGGCGGCTGCGGGGAAGAAGATCCGGAATGTTGTTCCTGTGCCCTCGCCGCTCTCAACCGCTATGAAGCCGCCATTCTGACTGATAATGTCTTGCGCGGAGGCCAAGCCCAGCCCGGTTCCTTCGCCCCGCGGCTTCGTCGTGAAGAAGGGCTCGAAGAGCCGCCGCCGCGTCTCTTCATTCATCCCGATCCCCGTATCGGAGATCGACATCCGCACGCCAGGCGTTCCGATCGCCAGTCCCGTGTGTGCGGCGCCGCACTCACACACTTCCCAGTTTTCGGTCGAGATCGTCAGGCGCCCGCCCTCGGGCATTGCATCTCGCGCGTTGATCGCCAGATTCAGAATTACCTGATCGAGCTGTCCATGATCTGCACGGATTGGATGCAGTTTCTCGCCGAGGTTGATCTCCAGATGGATGTGCTCGCCGAGGACGCGCTCGAGCAGTCGATCCGCCTCGTAAACAACTTGGTTCAAATCCAGGATGCGCTGGATCGGAACCTGGCGGCGACTGAATGTCAGGAGTTGCTGCGTCAGAGCCGCTGCCCGGCGGCTTGTGCGCTGGATGGCGCGAGCCGCTTCGGCAACATCATCCGCCACATCCTTACGCCGCATGATCAGGTGATTGTAGCCGTTGATGATAGTCAGCAGATTGTTGAAGTCGTGCGCGATTCCCGCGGCCAGACGACCCACCGCCAGCATCTTCTGCGTCTGCCGGAGTTCATCGCGCGTCTCGCGCAACGCCTCTTCTGCATCCCGCCGCGCGCTGATATCCATGATCGAGGAAGCCCGCGCAGGTCGCCCATTGAAGTTGATTGTATGCCCGCGCACTTCAACAAAGAAGGTGCTTCCATCCTTCCGTTGACCTACCCCGCAGAACAGTTCGCGCGCGTCCTCCGCAACGCGCTCGATCACGCGATCACGACTTTGATTCGCGACAAAATCATAGACACATCGCCCGATCACCTCCTCGGGCTCATAGCCGTGCATCGTTGCAAAACGGTGATTGGCCGCCAGGACTTTTCCGTCCCGGTGGATGACAATGGCTTCGAAGGTGGCATCGACGACAGCTCGCAACAACTCTGTCTCATCCAGAGCCGCTTCTCCTTGCGAGCCAAACTCCCGCGTACAAATGCTCTCCTGCGGCCACTCCTCGTAGGCCTTGCCAGTCGAGTCGAGCATCGCCCTGTTGTCCCCCACGACGCAACGTCCGACCCACTGGGTTCGGAGGTCGTGTGTCAGGTGTTCACACGCTTTCTGCTCCAGACGTATCTGGCTGAACAGACGTGTGCTTCCCCACCTAAACACCCATTCAGGAACTCAGTATCACACTATCCGATTTCCCCGATCCTGGTCAACAAGTCTAGCGTGAGGGGATGTGATAATTCCCCTTTCGGCCCTCCTGGACTTGCGTTCAGGTTGTTCCTGGACAAGGTTTTTGGATTAGCCGGGCAATTCAGGAGAGGTATCCCGTGGCGCGCCGAGTTGAAGGACGATACTACGTAGTCGAAGAGTGGGACTCTGTCGTTTGTCAGATCTGTCCCCACCTGTGCTCCATTGCGCCTTCCCGGTCGGGCACCTGCGGCGTGCGGTCGAACCGCCATGGGGCTCTCTACGTCGACAACTACGGCAAGGTGGCTTCAACCGAGGTCGTCGACGCCTCCACGCTGCCGCTTTACCACTTTCGTCCCGCGGACAGGTGGCTGCTTGTCGGAATGAAGGGCTGCGTCATGCGTTGCCCGTTCTGCAACACGTACCGCTACAGCCAGACCGGCGGTGTGCAGACCAGCGGCGTGGCTCCAAAGACTCTCATCGACAGGGCGCTCGAGGCTTCCGCGATCGGCATTGCTTTCGGCATCAACGAGCCCGCCGTCTCCCACGAGTTTGTTGTCGATACCTTCAAGCTTGCGCGCGAGGCCGGACTCCAGACCTTTCTGCAGACTTGCGGTTCCTGGAATCACGAACCCTTTCGCGAGGTTCTTGAGTTCACCGACACAATCACCTTCGGATTCAAGGGCTTCGATGCCGAGACGCTGACCCGGGAGTGTGGGGGGCACCTGGATCGCGTCCGTCAGAATCTGGAAGTTGCTCGAACCCTTGGCGTTCACGTGGAGACGACCTATCTCGTCATTGATGAATATCCGACCTGGCGCGAACAGCTCGCGGCCTTTGGCAAGTGGCTTGCCGGTGTGGACACACGCATTCCGGTCATTCTCCTTCGTCTGGAGCCCGCATTCACTTGGACGGCGAAGACTTCACGCGAAACCGCCCGCCAAGCCCACGAAGAGCTTTCCCATCATCTCGATTTCGTCTATGTGGACGACGAAGAGATGGGGCTGATGAATACGCACTGTACCGACTGCGGCAGGACGCTGATCCGGCGGGGGATGGTCGAAAATCTGACCCCGACGGAGATTGAAGACTCTTGTCCCAGTTGCGGTGCACGCCTGCCTTATGTTCAGTAGATTCGATTCTTGAAAGACTTCCCCACGAGGAGCAATTCCGTGAAATTCGCCGATCGCCGTTTCCAAATCGACTCCAGCGGAATCCGCAAGGTCTTCGATCTGGCCGCTACGCTTGAGAATCCCTGTAATCTGTCCATTGGTCAGCCCGACTACGATGTTCCCGACGCCGTCAAGGACGCGGCTATCGATGCCATTCGCTCTGGCAAGAACCGCTATACGCTGACCGCGGGGACGGTTCCCCTGCGCGAGAAGGTTTCGGACCTGTACAAGCAGCGCGGCCACGATGGTGGCGGCGTCATTGTCGTCGCCGGCACCAGCGGTGGGCTCCTTCTGAGCCTGCTCGTACTGCTCAATCCCGGCGACGAGATCATGTTCACGGACCCGTACTTCGTCATGTACAAGCATCTCGCCAAGTTCATCGGTGCCGTGCCTCGCTACATCAACACGTACCCGGACTTCCGCCTGCGTCGCGAGGAACTCGAGAAGGCGTGGACTCCCAAGTGCAAAATGATCATCGTCAACTCTCCGAACAACCCGACCGGTATCGTCTACAGCCGCGAGGAACTGGAGATGGTTGGGAAGTTCGCCGAAGAGAAAGACCTGATCGTGCTCAGCGACGAAATCTACGAGCACTTGACCTACGATGGGGAATTCGAGTCCCCCGCGAAGTACACCGATCCCGAGCGCACGATCATTGTGTCCGGTCTCTCGAAGAGCGCCGGCATGACCGGTTGGCGTCTTGGATGGACATACGGGCCAAAGGACCTGATTCAGGCAATGTCCGAGGTGCAGCAGTATTCCTTTGTTTGCGCCCCATCGCCTGCACAGGAAGCCGCCCTTGTCGGAATCGATCTCGACATGACGGAGACGCGTCGCCAGTACCGGGGTCGCCGCGATGTGATCTACGAAGGCCTCTCAGGGCTCGGTTACGAAGTCAGTAAGCCAGGTGGCGCGTTTTACATTTTCCCGAAATCACCGACCGGAAACGGCAAAGAGTTCGTCAAGGAAGCGATCAAGAACAACCTCCTGGTCGTGCCGGGCAATGTCTTCAGCGAACAGAACACGCATTTCCGAATCTCCTTTGCCGTGACCGAGGAACAACTGAAGCGCGGTATCGGTATTCTGGGAGGGATGCTGGCGAAGTAGCGCCCCTCGCCGGCCCATGCCGGCCACTTCATCGCTGTCGTTGAACAACAATGCTGAGAATTATCCCGACCGCTGTCATCGTCCTGCTCAACGTGATCGTGATCTACTACGTATTGCGCGAGCACGATCGCACGCGGTCGGGGTTCTTTCTGATCGTCAATGCGTTCTGTCTGATTCTGTGGTCCGGCGGCACGGAATTCTGGCATGCCCTGGATCATGAACCCTGGGCCGTCGGGTTGCCGATCCTCGGCACCATGTTGATTCCGGCGAATATGTTGTACTTCGCCGGGACGCGGCCCATCCCCATGCGAAAGTGGTGGGGGAGACCCTGGGTTCTCGCAGCGGTCTTTCTACCCGCAATCGTAGTAACAGCGATCACGGACTTCCGTGTCGCCGGGGAGATGCAGCAGTACTACCCCTTTCAGACGCCAACGTGGGAAGCAATTATCAACTCCGTTGGCCAATGGCCGCTGATCTACCTTGTCGGCTACTTCTCTGCGACCATTCTGATTCTGGCGACGCGATACAATCAGGCCCCCCGCGGACCCGAACGGAATCTTCCCAAGCATCTTCTGACCACGATCCTCGGGCCGATTCTCTTTACGGCCATCTTTGCACTGACGGCGACGAATCGCTCGATCACGCCGATCCCCGGCCCCGGTCTTCTGATGGCCCTGATTGCGCAGGTCGGCATCCTCGTCGTGATTCGCCAGGAGGAAGTCGAACGCCCTCTCTACCTTTCGCGCTGGATTTACTACTCGATTATCATCCTCGTCGGGTTCCTCATTAGCCACTTCATTTACACGCTCTATGAATCTGTCACGGCGCAGGTCCTTCTTGTTCCGACCATCCAGCGCACCGTGCTTGCGACGATCATTCTCGTCGTGCTGATGGCGAGCCTTCCACGCGTCCAGACATACTTCGACCGTCTGCTCTTCCGGCGCGCCTGGGAATACAGTCGGCTAGTTAAAGAAGCCCGCGCCGAGTTGCGCGAGACCCGCGAACGACTTCGCCGGGCGGAGCGCCTTTCCGTCGTCGGCGAAATGGCTGCCCGGATCGCACACGAAATCAAGAACCCCCTCGGCCCGATCAAGGGCTACACCCAGATGATGCGCGAGCGAATCGAGAAGATGGACGAGTTCCCACAGCGCGACTCCTTCCTGCGCCACCTCGGGATCATCTCCGAGGAAGTCGATTCACTTGATAAGAAGGTCCGCCATCTGCTTGGCCTTGCACGAAAGCCCGACGTACGACTTGAAGAAGAAGACTTGAATCCCATGGTCGAGCGCGCTGCGATTCTTCTCCGCCTCGAGTCCGAAGTAACGCGCGGCGAGGGCGATGAGACCGCCGGCATGCTCGATGTGATCGAAGACCTTGAGTCCGAGCTCCCCCACGTTCATTGCGATCGTGCCCGGATCGAGGAAGCCCTCTCCAATCTGTGCCGCAATGCCTTCGAGGCGTCCGGACCGACCGGGCGCATCACGCTGCGTACGTACTCCGAAGTCGGTTCGGAAGGAAGCCCCGGCGTCTCGATCGAGGTTGAGGACAACGGTCCCGGTTTCTCGGAGGCCGCTCGGGCTCAGCTCTTCGAACCGTTCTACACAGAGAAAGCCGGCGGCACAGGCCTGGGGCTTTCGATTGTGAAATCACACATCGACCTGCACGGCGGCACCGTTGAGTTCATCGATCGTCGTGGCGGCGGAACCATCGCTCGTCTCTGGCTTCCACTCGAGCCGCCCCGGGCTCGACGAGGTGAACAACTCACTCCGATGCCTGAAGAAGACGATCTGTAGCATCCCCCGACAAGTGGCCTTCGACTTGCAACCTCTCCCCTCGAAATCGCGTTTCTCATCGGGGGCAAACGCTTTATTGCTTCGACCATCGGGGGTACGATGCAACATCTCACTCATTCTGTGCAGAAGATTTCGCGGTGGCGCAACGTCGCGGCCGCCGGAATCCTCTCGCTACTTGTTAGTTTCGCTATCGCAGAACCGTCCGCTCGCAACGGCATGGGAGCCATTCCATACGATGGCGGCGTGACTTTTCGTGTGTGGGCGCCGAACGCAGACACCGTTTCCGTGGCTGGCCAATTCAACGGATGGAGCAGCTCTTCCAATCTTCTCTCCCCAGAAGACGGTGGGATGTGGTCCGCCGACGTTGCTGCAGCGGAGGCCGGCGACCAGTACAAGTACGTGATCAAGACTGATGGCGATACGATGTGGAGAACCGATCCACGTGCAGGCGCTGTCGTCAATTCCGTCGGCAATGGCATCATCGTCGATCAGGACAGCTTCAACTGGACTGCCGACTTCACGATGCCATCCTGGAACGAGACGATCATCTACGAGATGCACGTTGGGACGTTCTACTCTCCGACTGGGGGAACGCCGTCTTCGTGGTACTACGCCACTCAGAAGCTCGATCACCTGGCCGACCTGGGCATCAACATGATCGAGGTCATGCCCATCAACGAGTTCGCAGGCGATCATTCCTGGGGCTACAACCCCGCGCATCTCTTCGCGCCGGAGAGCGCGTACGGCTCCGTCCACGACATGAAGAATTTCATCAACGAAGCCCACAAGCGCGGCATCGGAGTGATGATCGACGTGGTCTACAATCACTGGGGGCCCAGCGATCTCGATACGGCTTACTGGTGCTTCGATGGACCGTGCTACGACAACGGTGGGATTTACTTCTACGACGACTGGCGGGCCGTTACAGAATGGGGCGACACGCGGCCGAACTACGGTCGCTCCGAGGTGCGCGATTTCATCTCAGACAATGCCTATTTCTGGCTGAACGAGTTCAACGCCGACGGATTGCGATGGGACTCGACCAGCAACATCCGCACGCAGAACAGCGGCGGCGGAGGAGACATCGGCGATGGCTGGTGGACGATGCAGATCGCCAACGATCGCATTGATGGAACCTGGCCCGAGAAGCTGATAATCGCCGAAGATATGCTCAACAACGAGTGGCTGACGAAAACCACCGGGGCCGGGGGTGCGGGCTTTGACTCGCAATGGGACTCCAGCTTTGTGCATACGATTCGCAACGTGATCATCACAGGCAGCGACAGCAATCGCAACATGTGGGACGTGTACGACATGCTCGTTCACGGCTACAACAATGAGCCCTTCCAGCGCGTCATCTACACCGAAAGCCACGACGAAGTTGCCAACGGAAAGGCGCGCGTTCCGGAGGAGATCTGGCCCGGCAATTCCGACAGTTGGTTCTCGCGCAAGCGCTCCACCGCCGGAGCGGCGTTACTTTTCACCGCGCCGGGCATTCCAATGATCTTCCAAGGCCAAGAGTTCCTGGAAGATGGATGGTTCCACGACGACGATCCCTTGGATTGGTCGAAGCGCACCACGCAGTCGGGAATCTACGCTCTGTACCGCGACCTGGTTCACCTGCGCCGCAATATCGATGGCACGACACGGGGTCTGACTGGTGAGGGCCTCAATATTCACCACGTCAACGATGGCGCAAAGGTCATTGCCTATCATCGCTGGATGAACGGTGGCGAAGGCGACGACGTTGTTGTGGTCATTAACTTCTCGGCGACCAGCTTCACCGAGTATCGCGTGGGCTTCCCACGTGCAGGCGCATGGCACGCCCGGTTCAACAGCGACGATTCAGACTACGGCGCAGACTTCACGAACCTTGGCAATACCTTCGTGGAGACAGAAGATATCGATCGCGACGGAATGGGCCAGAGTGCGAAGTTCACGCTTCGTCCGTACACGGCGATCATCTTCTCGCAGGGCGGCGACGTTGTCGCCCCGGCGGACGTTGATGTTGTCGATGCGATTCTCGGCAAGCGCACCGTCCCGGATAATTACGACGCGAACCAGGATCGCACTTTGGACATCGCGGACGTGAATTAGTCCGACTCCGTCCCCATTTCCGAAAGGCGCCCCGCCCAGATCTTCGGATTGGCGACGGCGAACCGTCCCTCGACGACGCCGTCGGGATCCTGGCGCCATGCGAGATAAAGGACATTCTTGCCAAGGTCACGCCCAATCGGACCCGGATCTGTTCCGACACGCAGCAGCGCACGGCGCTCCACGCAGACGCCCCGACGCGGACGATCCACTTCAATCCAGAGGTCTGTATCCGTCAGAAACAGCGCTGCCCGCCCGCGCCGGATGCGATGATCGTTTCGCCGGCAAATGACAGCCGGCACGGGCCATTCTTCGGCTGCCAATCGACCCGATTCATGCAGGTACTTGCGCGTGTCGGCCATTTTGCGGCGCCACGCAGCGCGCTGCCATTGCATCACGCCCGCCCAGCCCAGCAACCCGGCGCCCGCAAGAAATGCCAATGCTGCCAGTACCTTGATCATTCGTAGGGATTCTGAATCTCCACCGGTACGGAGCACGCCGCCTTGAACGCTTCGGCATCCTCCAGCGTTCCCACGATGTCGCCCCAGTGATACGGGATGCATCGACCCGGGCGAATGCACTCGGCGGCCCTGGCCCCTTCCTCGGGATTCATCGTGTATGTGCCTCCGATCGGAAGCAGAGCCACATCGATGTTCTCCAGCTCTTCCATCTCCGGAATCACATCCGTGTCGCCCGCGTAGTAGATGTTTTCTCCACCAAGGGCGATCACGTAGCCCACCCAGCCGTTCTCCTTCGGGTGAAACTGCTTCCCGATGTTGTACGCCGGGGTTGCCTTCAGCGAGAGTCCTTTGCCCGCCAGCGACTGCCCCGGCTGCGCCCACCAGACATCGCCGGTGATCTTCCCCTGGCACTCTTCAGGAGCCACAATCACCGTGTCCTTACGTCGAACCTTCTCGATGTCCTCTGCGGAGAGATGATCGAAGTGGCTATGCGAGATCAGGATGAAGTCCGCCTTCTCCTGCTTCCCCTTCAGTTTCCACGGATCGATGTAGAGAACGATATCTGCCCGGATGCGGAACGAAGCATGCCCGAGCCATTCGATTTCTGCCATGATGAGACCTCCTGCCAACGGCGGGGGAGCGTCGGCGATTAGAGCAAAATAATCGCAATCGCCAGGCACGCCAGAATCAGAATCGCGATGGCGGCCGCGACAGCGATCACCTGGGTGTCCGACCGGGGCATGACGTCAGGCCGCTGCGGGCCCAGTCGTGGTGTTGGGGTCGGTCCGAGATGCAGCGGCTTTGGCGAGTATTCCTCGTCCTCTTCAGTCCCCTCGTGTGCCGGACCGGGCGTGATAGGAACGGGTTCTTCGTCTCCTGGCCGAGGCCGAGGCGAATCTCCAAAGAAACGTAATTCCACTGGGCTTGGCGACCGGCGCCAACTCGGCGTTTCCTCCCCCTCGAGTACTGATACATCCACGTCGCCTGAAGGCTTCGGGCTGTCATCGCCCCCGCCAGCCAGTACAGGCATGGCCGCGGCATGGACGAAAACCTCGGGAGGGGGTACATCCGCGGGGCGCTTCAGACTTCGGCGGAATGCACGCATGAACTGCCGCATCGATGGATAGCGTTTCGATGCATCGCGCGACAGCGCACGCAGTAGTACCGTCTCGGCCTCGGGTGTCAGCTCCGGGCACATCTTGCTGGGAGGCTCGAAGACTCCCATCGGCAACATACCTGTCAGCATTTCGTAGATGATCACTGCGAGCGAATACTGATCCGCCGCGAAGCCCACTTTGCTGCCGTCGCGCAACTGCTCGGGAGCAACGTACTGCGGAGTGCCGATCATTACGCCATCTTCCGTCTGATCGCCCAGGCGCTGGATCAGGTTCGCGATGCCGAAGTCCGTCACGAGCACACGTCCATCCTGCGAGAGGAGAATGTTCGCCGGCTTCAAGTCGCGATGCACCAGGCCTAGCTCGTGGCAGGACTGAATCGCTTCGGACACCGGCGTGGCGATGGCCGAAATCTCATCAATCTTCAGCGGCGCCGCCTGGCCGATGCGATCCTTCAGGGTACAGCCGGGAATGTAATCGACGACGATGAAGTAATGCTCACTGATCCGCCCTCGGTCCAGAATCGGCACGATGTTGGGATGGCTGAGCGTCGCCATCATCTGGGCTTCGAGATCGAAGCGATTCACGAGTTCCGGATGGGCGGCGCACTCCGGCGGCAGGACCTTGATCGCCACCAACTGCTCGTCCGACAGTCGCACGGCGCTGAAGACCATTCCCATGCCGCCCTTACCGAGGACGCCGAGAAGTTCGTATCCGGGAACCCGAATCCCCTCGCCGAAGCTCATCACCGCATCCGAGCGCCGCGGCGCGTTGGACGGCCGGTGGATCGCCAGCAGCATGTTGCACACGCGGCAGCGCACGCGCGCCTCGCCTCCGTCCCGCTGGATACGGGGAATCGGAACGCCGGCCCCACAGTTCGGGCACTGGACGGTAACGGACATGAAGACTCGCTCCCGAGAAGGGAAACCAACTCGGCCAAACCGTCTCGCGAGACTGCACGACTGTCAAGGGCGGTTGGGCCTTAACGGACGATGCCGGACCCAGCTTGAGGGTCCGGCATTCCTATTCGTTCAGGGCTGTAGCGTTTACTTCACGCCGTACAGCTCACCGTATTTGGTGGTCAGGTAGTTCAGATACGCCGTGCTCTCCGGCAGCTTGCCGGTGATGCCCTCAATCAGCTGCGGAGCTTTCTTGCGGCGCCCCACCTCGTGGACGTTCTTACGCAGCCAATCCAGCAGCGGCAGCATATTCCCGCCCGCGATGCTTTCCCACAGGTTCGGGATGTCCTGGAGGATCTTCTCAAACATCTGCGAAGCGTACAGGTTGCCGAGCGCATAGGTCGGGAAGTACCCGAACGAGGCGCCGGACCAGTGAACGTCCTGCAGGCAGCCCTGCGCGTCGTTCGGAACGTCGACACCCAAGTACTCCTTGTACTTCGCGTTCCAGACTTCCGGCAGTTCGGAGACCTTCATGCGGCCTTCGAGGAGCGCCGTCTCGATCTCGAACCGGATGATGATGTGCAGATTGTAGGTGCATTCGTCCGCCTCGACGCGGATCAGCGACGGCTTCACCGCGTTGATCGAGCGATACATCTTGTCGACGTCCACGTCGTTTAGCTGGCCGGGGAAATGCTCCTTCAGTACCGGCAAGTAGTGCTGCCAGAAGGGACGGCTGCGGCCGATTAGATTCTCCCACATGCGGGATTGCGATTCATGCACGCCGAGCGAAATGGAAGACCCGAGCGTTGTGCGCGCGTCGCTTTCCAGGAAGCCCTGCTCGTAAAGCGCGTGGCCCCCCTCGTGCATCGTCGACGACATCGCGGAGAACAAGTCCTTCACGTCGAATCGCGTCGTTACGCGAACATCTTTCAGGCCAAATTCTGTCGTAAACGGGTGCGTCGACTTATCCTGGCGTCCGGCATCGAGATCGTAGCCCATCTCGGTCAGGACCTTCATGCCGAAGTCCCACTGGGCCTGCTCGTCCCAATCCTGCTCGAGCCAGGCGATGTCCGGTTGATTCGGAGAAGCGACGATCTTCTCGATCAGCGCCGACTGCTTCTCGCGCAGGTCTCCGAAAATCTGGGTCAGACGTTCCGCCGTCATGCCACGCTCGTAATTCTCGACGAGTGCGTTGTATGGCGAACCTTCGAAGCCGAACATGTCCGCCATTTCGCGCTGCTTCACGACCAGCCTCTCCAGGAACGGCTGGAAGGCCGCGAAGTCGGAGTCTTTCCGCGCTTCCTGCCAGGCGGCGAAGGCATTTGCGTCCAGCTCCGTCAGCTCTTTCACGAACGCTTCGGGAAGCTTCGTCGAGCGCTCGTAGTCCCAAAGCGTCTCCTCGACCATCTTGGCCTCGTCCGCCGACAGCTTATCGCGCTCATCGTTCAGCTTCCGGAGCATGTCGCCGAACTCCGGCGCAGTTGCCATGCGGTGATAGATCGCCGACATAGTCGCCAACTGCTGTCCGCGTCCCGGTGCGGCCTTCTTGGGCATGTTGACCTGCTGATCCCATCCCATCAGCGCCACCGTCGCACCGATATCCGACAGCTCGCCGAGTTTATCTCGAAGATTCTGAATAGTCGCAGTCACGATAAGTACCTCTTCTGGGAAATTCGATCCCTCGGGGCGCCGTTTACGCCACCCAAGGACGCACTGGTGGTTAAAGACCCACCCAATCTTACTCGTTCGATCGGGAACCCTTCACTTCCGCCCGGAACTCGTCCATAATCTCCTCCCACGTCGTCCGCGTGACGGGTGTGGAGGGTTCTTCGACTGGGCGGAGTTCATAGCCGTCTGCGACGCGGATTTCGGCCCGATCGCGCAGCCGCATCAGCAGACGACGCTCGGCGTCCGCGATGGCCTGATAATACTCCTCGCGGCGCGGCGTCTCGAAGTCCTGCAACTGCAGAAGGTGATATCCCGCCGGGCCGAGAACCGGCGAGCTGACCTCGTCCAGGCTCATCGTCCGAAGCGCCCCCGAAAGGCTGGGCGCCAACGACTTCGCCTCGATCCAGCCGAGATCGCCACCGCGGCCGGCGCTTTCCTGGTCGTCGCTGTACAACGATGCCGCCCGATCGAAGGGCAGGCCGTCCGTGATGGCAAACCACACGCGCGTCGCGCGCTGCCGTGCATCTTCCCAGCCCCTTGCCGAATCCGTCTGGGGTTCGACGAAGATGTGCGCCACGTGGAAGTTATCCGCGCTTGCCGGACTCTCCTCAGCGACCTCCAGATCCGGCACATCGAGGCCCTTCATCAGGCCCGCGCGAATCCGCCAACTGCGCGCCAGCCGTTCCTCCATCCAACGCTTCATCTGCGCCGGCTCGATGTCCATGTCGTCCAGCATCGTGTCCAGCATCGCCGGTGACCCGGCAAGGCGCACATAGCGCTGCCAGATTTCCTCCACCGTCGTCTTGACGTCTTCCGGAGCAGGCTCGGGCGTGTGCTGCCAGAAGTAATCCTCCAGCACCAGGTCGTCGACCGCGTTCGTCAGGACCTCCTGGCGCAGACGCTCCTCCGGGACGCTCCAGAGTTCTTCTTCGTAGAGGCGAGCCTCGAAAATCCGATACTTCAGATCGCGCGCGCTCACGATGCGTTGGCCGACACTCGCGATCACTGGGTCGTTCGCCTGGCCCAGAGCCAGCCCGACCAACACCAACATCAGAAGGCCGGCCAGCAATGGAAGACGGCCACCGGTCCATTCCAGGAGCCGGCGGCCGTCTTTGAAGGTCTTGCTGCAGTGTGGTTGCATTCGATGCACCGGCAAGTCCGCCTTAGCCGGAGAAGTGTCCGCTCACGTAGACTTCCTGGCCGGGCAGCAGATTCACCGGGCCAGAGTGGTACTTCCGCACAAAATCGGCGACCGCTTCGTCGCTCTCCCAAGCCATCGTCACGAAAAACGTGCGCTCCGGATCCTCGATCTGGAAGCCTTCCAGGGATTCGGATTCGCAATCTTCGGGACTGAAATAGCTGGCCCAAATATGCCCTTCAGCCTTGCGGGCCGCGGCGATCCACTTGTCCAGGGTCCGCCGGGCGGCTTCCGCCTGCCCATGCTTGACAACTGTCTTGATCACTTCAACGTACATTCTGGTTCCTCTTTACGCATCCCTTGCGAGATGGTGATATCCACATCCTAAGAGACTGTGGCAATTGACTTTATGTTTGGCCCAGGTGCTCGTCAGATTTTCCGGAAACGGAGAAAAAACCTCCCCTTGCCGACAAGCCCGGGCCTTTTACAGGAACCCCGTTCGCGAAATCAATCATTACCTTTGGATAGTACGCTGAAAAGACAGGACATAAGGAGGTGGGAAAGAAGCGGAAGCGCCTAGCGTCCTTCGCCGCCGTGCCAGTTTTCATTCGTCAGCGACGTCAGCACGTGGTCTTCCCAGCGGCCGTGAATCATCAGGTAATCCCGGGCATAGCCTTCCACCGTGAACCCCAGTCGGCGCAGCAGTCGGCCGCTGCGCTGGTTGTGCGGCATGTAATTGGCCTGGATGCGATGTAGCGACAAGTCCGCAAACGCCATGTGGATCACTTCGCGGAGTGCCTCCGACATCAGCCCCTTGCCCTGCTCGTGCTCCGCCAGGTTGTAGCCCATGAAGCAGAACTGCGCCGGTCCGCGCGTGATCCCCGTCAGGCTGATGTAGCCGGAGATGGCGCCAGGATCGTCTCGCCGGAACAGGAACAGCCGAACGGCCACGCCGGCGCGGAAGTCCTCGTGACTGCGCCGGGCCTGCAGTTCCCAGAATCGTTTTGTGTAGAACCCCGGCGGCCGCAGCGGCTCGTAGGGCGCCAGGAATTCGCGGTTGTCTCGATAGTATGCGACAATCGCCTCCGCATCGCGTTCGTTCGCCAGGCGTAGCACAAGCCGCTCCGTCGTCAGTACGGGCGGCATCAGGGCAGTCGGTCTTTCTGTCAGAGCCATAATGAATCGTCGATTCCGCGGGACTTATTCCGAAGGGGCCGAAGCCACTTCCTCCGGGTCCTCGACCGTCGCAGCGACAACCTGGTTCCCGCCGCGTTCGAAGGCCTTTCTCGCCGTTCGCAGTCCCCACTCCATCAACGCCTCGGCGTCGTAAATCTCAGGGACCGCGGTTACAACGCCAACGCTTGCCGTCACGCTGACTTCGTGACTTTCCACTCGGATCAGGTTCGCCGCCAGCGCCCGGCGGATTCGTTCTGCGTAACGCAACGCGCCGTCCAGGTCCGTTTGCGGCAGTAGCACCGCATACTCGTCGCCACCCAGTCGCCCCACCGCGTCCGTCTTTCGTGCCGTCGCCAGCACCATGCGTCCGCTGTGCTTTAGGACCGTGTCGCCCGCCGTGTGGCCGCAACGTTCGTTGATCGCCGTCAAATCGTCCAAATCGATCACCAGCACAGACAGCGGCTGACTCGAATGGTGAGCGTGCAGGGCCTGATCCTTCAGGCGCGTCATGAATGTTCCATGGTTCAGCAAACCTGTTAGCGAATCGTAACTCGCCTCGACCGATTCGGCTTCCGCCTCATAGACGAGGCATTCAATGCGTGCGGCCAGAATCTCCGCTGTCACGAAGAGCGCATTCAAATGATGCCGAAGGATGATCGTCCCTTCGCGAGGCGCCAGCGTCAGAAAGCCTGCATGTTCGCCGCGCAAAACCAGAGGTGCACTGGCGAAGCACAACGCATCGTCTGTCTGAACCGGTTCAGCCGTTCCACCATTCAAGCCATCGTGGAAATTCCAGGCTACGATCGGCCCGGCCTGGCTGCGCCACATGCTCAGAAGGTGCGTCGACAGTTGCGTGAGCTGCGCCTCGGAAAGCGCCTGGCCGCCTGCGTACCGCACCGGCGTATCGCCAGCCGGCAGTGTGACCGATACATAGCACGCGTCGAGAATTCCCGACAGAATCGAGCGCAAGGCATCGCCCAACCGACTCATACTCGCAACGGACCGGAGGCGTCGGGCCAGTCGATACAGTTCGCGCGGGGTCGCCCCTTTCCGCCCGCAGTCGTCGACCTCCAGGACCTCAAGCCACTCTGCAATCGCCTCGGCCTTGACCGGCTTTCCGAGCACTTCCTCGACGCCCAGGTCGTAGCCCTCGACGATCGAGATTCCGTCGTTCGCATCCACCATGGCTGCGATGCGCGGCGGATCCTCCAACTTGCGCGCATTATGAATGAGTTCGAGGGCGCTGAGACGATCCACCGCCAGCGCGACCAACAGCGCCCGGGGGGGATCTTCTTCCAGGTGGGGGAGGGCCTCTGCCGCGGTCGGCACTGCCAGCACCTCCGCTTTGCCCTCCAGCAGTTCGGCGACGGAGCAGCGAGCCTCCTCGTCCGGTTCCACGATCAACAGCCGCGGCAACGATGGTTTCGTCATCGGATTCTCCCACACTTCAAACGTGCTGGCACTCCATTCAGTGCGCCGCATTCTCCGAAGCGTTGGCGGTCAATGCAATCCCTTTTGGTCTGATGTTTCGCCGCCGCAAATGCTTGCTTCGCCACGCAGTCCAGCACGCGCCAAGCCATCCTCTTGGCACCCATGGAAGGAGCAAGAATTCGATCTGAAAAAATGGACTTTCCCTTGACAACTCGAATCCGATTTTCGGGGCCGGGTCAAAAACAGAATGAAAAATGAAGGCAGTATTCGGTAGAAGCAGTCCTTCGCTCAGTCTGCTCGACAGTTCCATGTGCCGCCGGCGCTACTTTGCGGATTTGTTGTAAAGCATTGGAAACAAATGGGTTGAGATGGGGATCCTGCCGGGCTGCAGAGGAGGGAATCCGCATCCGTGGAAAAAAACAGGTCTTTGTCTTGACGAGTGCAATGTTCTCTAGCTACATTCGGGCCAGAAAACGTGACCGATTCTTGCTAAGGAGCTTTCTCGGGAACGTAAATACTCTGACCCAATATGGTCAAACTGGCAAGCACATTCGCCTTTTGGCACGACGAAGGCGCGACACCTTGACCGGCCCGGGAAACCACTATGTCCCTGTCACTCCAACAAGTTCTCAAACAAACCCAGAAGCTCATCATGACGCCGCAGATGCAGCAGTCTATCCAACTGCTGCAACTGAACTCCCTTGAGCTCGAACAGATGATCCATCAGGAGATGATGGACAATCCGTTCCTGGAGTTGACGGACGACGAGGAGGAACTCACCTCCGAGAAGGTCTCCGAAGAAGAGGACGGGGGCGATCGGCAGGAGGCCGCAGACGACAGCGGACTCTCCGAGCAAGAGAAGGAGAAGGACCGCGAGCGGGAGATCGAGGAGGAGCCGGCCGAGAAAGACACTCGCGAATCCGACGATTCTCCATCCCCGGAGGAAGAAACCGATACTTCCGAGGACTTCGAGAAATTCGAGCAGAGCGATGTCGACTGGGATACGGAATACAGCGAATCCGACAGTTCGGCCTATTCGGCGGCTCACGAGAGCTTCGAGGAACACGATTTCACGACCTACACGGCCCTCGAGCAGAGCCTTTACGATAGCCTGATGCGCCAACTTCGCCTGTCCGCCCTGGATGGCAACGAGGCGAAGATCGGCGCGTTCCTGATCGGCAACATCGACGAGAACGGATTCCTGGACTCGTCTCTGGAAAATCAGGCCAAGATTCTCGGCTATCATCCCGATCTGATCGACATGAAGGGCGGCACGGATTCAGAGAAGACCCTGCGCCGGATTCTCTACAAGCTTCGCCACGGCCAGGACAAAGAACACATCAAGCAACTCAATCGGAAGCAACTCGTGGCCTCCGTCGTTGCCGAGTATCTCGAAATTACTCCCGACGAAGCCATGACGATGAGCCGCCTGGATTGGCTCCGCGGGCTGATCGCGAAACGTCTCGGACGCTCTGTCGAAGAGATTGCCGATATGCGTCTCGGCGAGTTGATTCTCCATACAATTGCCTGGCGTACGAAGGTCGATCCGCAGGACGTCTACGATATCCTGGAGATCATCCAGGAATTTGAGCCCACCGGCGTCGCTGCGCGCGACCTCGGCGAGTGCTTGCGCCTGCAGTGCGAAGAGAAGGGCATCCGGAACCGCCTGCTCTACACGGTGCTGGATGACCACCTCGAGGACCTTCAGCAGAAGAAGTTCCGCGAAATCGCCCGGGCGCTTGAAGTTCCCGAAGCAGAAGTCGTTGAAGTTTTCCACTTGGTCTCGAAGCTGGAACCGCGTCCGGGCCGCTCCCAGACCAAGGAAACCGCCCGCTACATCACACCCGACGTCTACGTGAAGAAGATCGAAGGGCGTTACATGTACTTCCTGAACGAGGGCGACGCCGGCCGTCTGCGTGTCGCTTCCGCCTATCGCCGGATGCTTGCCCGAAAGGCCGCCGCCGAGGGGAAGGACTCCAGCGACGCCCAGTACGCCCAGGAGAAGTACAAGAACGCCGTCTGGCTGATCAAGAATATCGAGAAGCGCAAGTCCACCGTCTTGCGTGTGACCGAAGCGATCATGAACTACCAGAAGGATTTCCTTGAGAAGGGCATCGAGCATCTGCACCCGCTGACGCTTCGGAACATCGCCGAAGTCGTCGGTATGCACGAATCGACCATCGCTCGTGTCACGACAGGGAAGTACGTTGAGACACCGCGTGGTATCTTCGAGCTCAAGTTCTTCTTCTCCTCCGGCCTCGAGACGGACAGCGGCGAGGATGCGTCTTCCCGGTCCATCAAGGAGATGATTACGCAGCTCATCCAGGCCGAAGACACGAAGCATCCACTCTCCGACCAGAAGATTGCCGACATGCTGCGAGACAAGGGCATCCAGATCGCCCGACGCACGGTCGCGAAGTACCGCGAGCAACTGAAGATCTTGCCCGCGAAACTGCGAAAGCAAGTTCCGTAAAGAGCAGATTCGGGGGCGCCGCGTGCGCCCCTTTTTGATTCCAACGATTACCAGGAGGTACACATGGAAAAACGTCGTTTCCTGATCACCGGCGGCAGCCACGGCATCGGAGCCGCCACCGTGAAGCTGGTCTGCCAGGCCGGCCATACCGTTGTCTTCACCGGTCGTAACAAGGATCGCGTGAAGGAAGTCGCCGAGGCCACCGGCGCGACCGGTTTCCACGCCGACGTGACAAAACCCGAGGACAACGAAAAGACCATTGCATTCTGCAAAGAGAAGATGGGCGGCATCGATGTTCTGATCAACAACGCTGCGTACGGTTATGGGGCGCCCATCGGCGAGATGGACGTCGACGCGATGCGTGCCATGTTCGAGACGAATATCTTCGGCCTCGTCGATCTGACCAACCGCGTTGTTCCTCTGCTGAAATCTCAAGGCCAGGGCGACATCGTGAACATCGCCTCGACTTCCGGCATCAAAGGCCACGCAAACGGCACCGCCTATTCCGGCAGCAAGTGGGCGCTACGCGGCATCACGCAGTGCTGGCAGGCAGAACTGCGTCCCCACAATATCCGAGTCTTCTGCGTCTGCCCGTCCGAGGTTCAGACCGGCTGGGGCGGCAAAGAGCCCGGCCAGAATCCGAACAAGCTCTTCGCCGAGGACATCGCCGGCTCCATCATGGGGGTGCTCTCCATGCACCGCCGCGGCTTCATCCCGGAGTTCGCCGTGTTCGCTACGAATCCCTGGGCCGAGTAGTAAATCCAACCAAGCAGCAAAAGAAAGAGGCCGGGGTTCGCGCCCCGGCCTCTTCTCATCCTGTTGTCTGTTTGATCAGTGTTCCGCTTCAGCCAGTTCCTTCACCGGCCGAGGTTTCGGAGCGTTATTGATCAGGTGATTCAGATAGTCACCCAACGCCTCGACCTCTTCCGGCTGGCCAACAAGAGGTGGCATGTAGGAACGATACGGCGAATCCTCTTTGTATTCATGCAGCATCGTCAGGATGTTGCCAATTGATTCGCGGTCGCGCCCTGCCATCAGTCGGCGCAACGACCGATAACCGTCGACCGTGTGGCAGGACATGCACTGACCGCGCATCATCAGTTCACCGCGCAGCAATTGCGCTTCACTTGGCGTCGCAGCGGCATCTGTCGAGGCTTGAACAACTTCGGTATCGTCCGTAGTCGCTTCGTCTTCGGCCTTCCACGCCAGCTTCTCGGCCTGGCTGGCCCACGGCGAGTTCTTCAGGTAGCCTTCCTCGTTGAACTTCGCGACCTGCGACTTGCGGACACCATTCGAGAACATGTGCTCGCGAATCACGTAGGGTTTACGGATCATCTCGCGGGCCTGCTCCGTCGAGGCCGTCGCAGCCAGCGCCAGAATCAGAACCGAAATCGCGTGTCCCATCGTGAAGTCCCGCGGGTTACGCCAGCCAAAGAAGTAGATAATCGGCAGAATCGTCGCCGACGTCATGATGATTACGAGTCCGGCGCGCGTCACCTGGGTGAATGTGCCTTGGCCAATCGTCGAGATTCCGAGTTGCAGAAGTTCACGCTGCGATTCCGGAACCATGTACAGGTACCATGCAAAAGCAAACGGCATCAGGACGAATGCCGGCACCAGCCACTTCACCGACCAGCGAATAAAGCTCTCCTTCAATTCCGGCTCCTTGAAGCCATTGATGCGGCTCGCCGTCACCATCGCCCAGACGCCTGCCAGGGCGATCGTGACCAGCGTGCGCAGCACCAGGCTCGGCCAGTACGTCGGATTGAAGAATGCCTGGATGAAGGCATTTGCCTCCGTCCCCGTTCCGACCAATTCCAGCCAGGCCGAGCTCGGCGTCAGCATGAACGTCAGGATGCCGTTGATGATGAAGAGACTCATCCACGCCGCGCCTGCATAGATCCAACCGATGATCAGGTGCAGCTTCAGGGGAATGCGCCCCCAAGTGTAGTAGTAGACGGCCGCAGCCGTGATTTCGACGATAAAGAAAACCCATTCAATCGCCCACCCGAACACGAAGTAGTGAATGAGCGTGCTTGTTCCTTCCGGACTCGCCAGACCAATGGCAAACCAGATGCCGACGCCGGTCACGGCGCCGAATACTGCCGTCAGGATCAGGAAGAATTTCGCGTGCGACTTGACGACGCGCATCCAGTCGTCACGCCCTTCGCGAGCAGCCTTCGCTTCCGCCATGGGCAGATAGAATCCGCCGCCGACAGCGAAGTGCGAAACGAGAACGTGGAAGATCGCGATCGCGCCGATCACCCACCCGCTTCCGATAATTGGTACATCCCACATGGGGTAATTCATCTGTTCAATCTCCTTTAAATCGAAAAGGACAGAGCGCTCTCACCGGCTACCGAAATTCGGCAGCCAGTGGCGGCTTCACAGGGCCACGTAACCCCAGATTGTCAGCACGACCAGCCCGGCCAGTGCGCCCAGGCCAAACCACGTCGCGACCTTGGCACGTTGCGCTCTCTTGCTGTCTTTGTCGTACAGCGGAATGAGCGCCCACAGGATGCCGCCGATGGTGAAGATGCCGATACCGACAAGCTCCCCAAAGACGGCCCAATTGCCCTGGAATATTTGTCCCAGCGCTTTCAGCAATTGGAACTGGCTCATGAAGTACCATTCCGGGTGAATGCCTTCGGGCGCGGGTGCCAGCGGATCCGCCTGGGGATGCAGCGGCCAAGGGAACATCGACGCGAGCACGGCGATCGCGCAAAGCGCCATCAGCCACATCGCCATGTCCTTCATGAAGAAGTTCGGGAAGAACGGAATCGACTCGCGCTCTGCCTTCGGCTTGGCCTCTTCGCTTGGCGGTGAGCCACTGCCGTGCTTGACGATCAGCATCAGGTGGAAGCCGAGCACCGGCAGGAACATCGCCGGCAGAACGACCGCGTGCAGAGCAAAGAAGCGCTGCACGGTGGTTTCATTCACTTCCGGGCCACCACGGATCAGGCCAACCAGCCATTCGCCGATCAACGGCGTCTTTGCCGGAATATCCAGGCCGACCTTCGTTGCGAAGTACGAGAGCTCATCCATCGGCAATAGATAGCCGCTGAATCCGAACACCATCGTCAGACCCAACAGAATCAGGCCGCTCCACCAACCGAACTCGCGCGGGTTGCGATACGTCTTCATGAAGAAGACCGAGAACATGTGCACGAAGACCGCGCCGACCATCAGGTTCGCCGACCAGGAATGCGCCGACCGGATCAACCAGCCGAAATCGATATCGTAGGTAATGCTGCGGACCGAGTTGTATGCATCCGGTCCCGGACGGTAATAGACAAGCAGCAGAATGCCCGTGATGGCCTGGATCAGAAACAGGAAGAGCGAAATGCCGCCCCAGTAATACCAGAACGAGTGCTTATGCTGCGGGACGGTCTTGGACTTGGCCAGCGCCAATGCGCCATCCAGGTCGAGTCTTTCGTTGGCCCAGGCATAAAGGCGGGCCAAACGGGAATCAGATGCGAGAGATGTTGATTTGCCCATCGGCCACCTCCACGTTGAAGACTGTCAGGGGCTTCGGCGGCGGACCCGCGATGTTCTTGCCCGTATTCGGATCGTAAATGCCGCCGTGGCATGCGCAATAAATGCGATCCTGATCGGCCTGGAACTGCACCGTGCAGCCCAGGTGCGTGCAGATCGCATCAAATGACACGATTGAACCGTCTTTGTGGTGAATCAGCATGGCCGGGTGGCTGCCGAACTTGAACATCAGCACCGAACCGGGCTCCGGCATATCGGACTCCGCCAGGCTGATCGAGGTCACCTGCCCCATCTCCTCCGCGCGAATTGCGGGAGTCGCCAGGTAACGGTAAATCGGATAGCCGATCGCTCCCGCGTACACAGCCCCAATCGCCGTGATTCCCAGGGCGACGAACTTGCGACGAGAGACCGACTCTTCCGTTCCTTCGGGAGCTTTCTTCTTGTCGTTAGGCATAGACTTCCTCCACCTGCTTGGCTTTGGCGACCACCCAGACCATCCAGCCTATACCGGCGACGCCTGCGACAAAGAGCACGAGGAACGTCCCGACAATCAGCCAGTTCGTTTCAATCGTGCGGTCCCACACATTGTAGCCATGCATGCCGAGAGTGACGTCGCGAATCGCATCGCGGAACACTGTCATGCCGGCAACGGCGAGGAAACCTGCCAGGGCAGAACCCCACGCCAGAAGTTTGTTGCTCTTCTGCCCGGAGAACGAAGCGACGGCCGTCAGAAGGAAGAGAAGAACTCCGCCCGCGGCCCAAAGCAGTGCAGACAGCTTGTACCACTGATTCGCCATGACCTGCTCGGCGATCTCCTGAGGCTGGCGGCTGAAGACCCAGAAGCCGGCTGCCAGCATCGCGATCGAGAAGATCGCGCCGAGGCGAGCACCCGTTGTGCGAAGGAAGCGGCCTGTGTCTTCATCCACCAACTTCTTGGTCCCGACCAGCATCATGCCGACGCCCGCCATCGCGATCGACGTCAGGATCATGTAGGCCCAACGCGGATGCACTGTCGGATCGGCGGCATTCAGGTTCACACCGTTCGGGCTGTTCCGGTACATGTCGACCCAGAGTTCCGGCCGCGCCAGGAGGGTCATGTTGTTGTTATAGATGAATGCGACGAACAGCGCTGCCAGGAGCGACACGAGCGCGAAGATACCCCAGTGTTTCTTGGCCGCCGCGCGCATCGAAGCAAGGTATGCAAAGTAATAAGACAAGATGACGAGAAAGATGACGGATATCCAGAATACGCCTATCAAAACACTGCTCGTATACAACGCGCGCCCATACAACACCTGCGCGAACAGCAGCGGCGGGATACCCAGATTGACCACGTAGGCCATGACGATAGGCAATCGATACGACATCATTCCTGACGATGTCCTGATTGCCGGTTTCCCTTTTGTTCCTCCCAAGAACGCCAGGATTGTTGCGACCAGAATTCCGCCCAGAAACAAGTGCACTGCACAGAAGTGCAGCGTCAGTGTCACCAGGTGCAGCAGCTTAAACAGATACACCGGCGCTGGGAGTGGAATCGGGTCGACGGCTGGAAATGCATCCATCGAGAAGACTCTCCTTTTGCTTCAAACTGAATATCCAACGCAGCCGAGGAAGACCGTCCGTTCGGCGCGAGGATGAATTTCCGTGGATTAGAATTGGGGGCGCGCAAGCCTCATCAGAGACCCGGCTCCGGCGCATCGGGAAACGGAATTCCGATCCGGCAGTCAGCCCTGGCCGCCAGCGGGCCCGTCGGAGACGGTCGAGTGGCCAATTTCTCCAAGGTCCACCGAGAAAGGACCTCTAACGTCGCCTCGTGCACCTCCACCATGGCTTCGTGGAAGGCGCACGCCGGGATCGGATGGCCCTTGATGCCCTCGCAGTAATTCGCCACCAGAAGACCCTGACAGGCTTCGACGATCTCCAGCAGGGTGATGTCTTCCGGGGCGCGGCTGAGGCTGACGCCTCCTGCGGCTCCGCGATGCGAACGCAGGATATTGGCTTTTGCCAGCATCCGCGTGATTTTGGCCATGTAAGATGGCGATTCCGACAGCTTCTCCGCGATCTGGCGCGGCGTTGTCGGTTCCTTCCCGCCATAGATGGCGAGGTATATCAGTGCGCGAATTGCGGATTCAGACGTTTGAGTTAACATTTTATCCAGTGCCTAGAAAGTGGACAAGTGCTATCGGGCTTGTCCGAGCCGTGTCAAGCCACTTAGCACATCAAACCGTCGAAAAAATGTCATGCAGTATCTGGAATGGAAAATAAGGTCAGCCGGCGCGGCGCTTCCGGCTCTTCAGCGCCCTGATTCGCGCCCGCAATTGCGCCTCCGGCTGCGCCTGCCCCCCGTAGCGCCATTGGCTGTAAAGACCGATTAATTCTCCGGTTTCTGCCGAGTTCAGTCCCCGCTCGGTCGCCAGCGATGCAATCAAGTCTCTCGCCGTCTGGCTGCTGGCCAGGTGATCGATCTCGTGCCCCGCACCCAGTGCCCTCGCCAGATCTCGCAACAGGCGCGGAATTGCACGGCGATGCCTCTCGTGACGGCGCTTCTCCCAGCGCGACAGACGTCGTCGCAACCTGCCACCAACAAGCCAGAAACCAAGATTCAAGAGTGTCAGCGCGACGAAAGCCACGATCACTTCCTGTCTCTTGGCGTTTTCCCGAATCCTTTGGAACGTTCGCGTCAGCAGGCCATTCTCGTAGCCCGACGCCCACTTCCCGAGGCCTTGCAACATTCCGCTCATCAGTGACTGCTGCTTGCTGCGATCGTATCCTTCCATCAGGCGGCCGAATCGCGCAGATGCGACCGAGGCCGTATCACGCAACCGATTAAAGAGGAGGCGATCGGAAGCGGGAGCGAGGGGAGCGGAAGGCGTCGGGTCAAACGCTGTCCAGCCCGTCCCCGGCAGATACACCTCGGTCCAGGCGTGCGCATCGGCGTGGCGAACGATCACCTCGGAACTGCCCGGCGCGGTCTGTCCTGGGCTGTACCCAACAACGAGACGCGAAGGGATTCCTCGCGCGCGGGCAAGCAATGCCATTCCCGTTGCGAAGAGCTCGCAATGGCCCTGCGGACGATGCAGGAACTCCATGACGCCATCTGGGCCGGACTTCAGGTGGCGCAGGTCAGTCGTATAAACTCCGTTTCGCCGGAACCAGTTCCAGATCGCACGCGCCTGCCCTTCCGGAGTCTCCTCGCTTCCAACGATCTCGCTCGCCAGACGCTCGATTTCCTGCCGATCGAGCGCCGCAGGAATTGCCAGGTGAATGTCGCGCACATCGCCGCGACTTGCGAGTGGCCGAATCGCAGGATCGAGCGCCACACGCGGTGAAAACGAGAACGGTGGGGGAGTCTCTGGCGGCAGGGCCAGTCGACCGTCCGGTTCGAGCAGAAGTGCTGGCGCAGGAACTCTGAGTCCCAACGTTCCTTCGGGAACCGGAAGCACTTCCGTCGGGAAGTCCACGAGCATGATGGTCAGTTCTTCGCTCGCCGGCAGCGCGGCATCGTTCGAATGATAGAGCACAAACGCCGGCTCGCCGACCTCGCGACTCAATCGCTCCGGACCGGGCGAGCCAGGGGCCTCCATTCGGAACCAGTGATCGCCGGTGAATCCACCGAGCGTCCCGAGGCGGAACTTCAAGCTCGAGAGACGAAGGCTTGGGCGATCGGTCTGCACGCGCAGCGCAATGCCCGGCTCTTCCTTCAGGCGCGTCATGGTTGTCAGTTCGACACTGTCGCTCAGCCCTGACCGCAGCAGGCGCGCGCGGTTCTTTTGAATGGCTTCGCCGGACAACCACGCCGCCTGCATGTGTCCCGGGCGCGGGAGCAGAAAGAAAACCATCGTTGTCAGGATCGCCAACACTGGAATGTAACGGGCGATTCGCGGCGGTTCGGCTGTCGGTTTGCTGGGCTTTGAGCTCCCGACTAATTCCATCGAGCGGCGTTGCGCCATACGCGCCAGCATCGTCATGGTCAGCAGAGACCACACAAGAACGAATGGGACGATCAAGGGTGAGCTTGCCCGCGCGGCGCCGATCGTCAGCAGTGCCGTACTGATCGCCCAGATCGTCATGTAGTCGCGTTGCCGGCGGGGGAGGTAGACCGTTCGCAGAAGCAGGATTCCGCACACAGCCAGCAAATGCAAAGCGATCGAGCGATCAGCGAGGAAGAAGTCCATGGCCGCAGCGAGAACGACGAGCAGGGCCGCCGCATTCCATGCCCGGCGATAGGCCGGCGCCTGGGGCCAGTTCGACAGCACAAAGCCCGGCAGTGCAAGAGCCAGCAGGAAGATACACGCCACAAACGAAAGCTGGTCCGACATGGCCGCACCGAACAAGCCCACGGCCGTGAGCATCGCGGCGAGCGGTTCCAGCGTGAATGGACGATGTTTGCGGATTCGCCTCATGGGTCGGTTGGGCGACGCGGGAGTCAGAACCGGACGACTGTGATGATGTCGCCGTCTGTGGAGGAACTGTCCGGAGACCAGCTCTTGTTCTGAAGGTAATACTCCAGGATTGCCTCCTCGAATTCTGCAAGAGTCGCCTGCTCTGGAGCGGACGTCTCCGGTTTCTCCTCCGGTTCGAGCGACGGATCCCGCGGGGGGCCGTCCAAACCGAGAGTGGACCAGAAGGCCGCTTCCTCCTTGTCGATCGGGCGGCTATTGACCGCTTGCGGTTGGGCCCTCAGGCCCGCGACCCGCAATGTCTCCACGGGCACCGATCCGAATTCGTCCTTTGGCAGGCTTGTGTAGCCCCGCAATTCATTCGGAATATCGTAGTCGCCGTCGGGTCCCGTACTCACAAGAACGAACGCTATCCCCGGGATGTCCAGGCGCATGTACTGATAATTCGCCTTTTCCCCACGATGGAAGGGATCCCCCGGGATCTGGGCCATGTAGGCCGTTGGCCGCTCCAGCGAATCAAGTCCGCCAGTTGAATCCGGCAGGTTCGAGTAATCCATCATGTAGTTCTCGAGGGCCCTGGTCAGTACACGGTGATCTTCCTGAACGCGGCTGTATTTCGTCCGCATCACCAGTGTACCGGTCGAGAAGATCGCCAGCGCCGCCAGGACGGCTGCTACAGAGATCACGATCATCAGTTCGTTGAACGTCAGACCCGCCAGACCGTGGCGCGACGAGAACTCGCCACCCCGAATCGACCTTCGCGAGGCCGAACGGCAAACACCCTGCTTGATTCCTGGGGCGGTCTGGGTCTTCATCCAACGAAGCGAACGGTTCGAGTCCCGCCGCTGTACTCGACTTTCTGGCCTGAGGCCCGGATAAGCCATGCTCCACTACTTGAACGACACCTTCATTGAAGCTCTAGGAGCTGTAACCCTTCGGTTCCTACGCGAAACGGGTGCCTTCACGAAATTCTGCTTCAAGGCCTCGATTCGGGCGATTACACCGCCCTGGAATTACCGATTGATTATGGATCAGGCCATGGCGATCGGAGTTCGTTCGCTTCCAATCGCCCTGATCACGGCCGTCTTTGTCGGACTGGTGATGGTGCTGCAGACGGGTGTTCAGTTGATTAAGTTCGGTGCGAAGAACACCGTTCCGGGCATTTCGTTCATCGCGAATGCCCGTGAGATGGTCCCCGTTTTCACCGCATTTGTCGTCGGCGCCCGTGTCGCTGCCTCCATCGCGGCCGAGCTCGGAACCATGCGCGTGACCGAGCAAATCGACGCTATGGACATCCTGAATGTCGACCCAATGCGCTACCTCGTCGCGCCGCGGATCATTGCTGCGACTGCACTTCTGCCACTCATCAGCGTCCTGTGCCTGGTTGCCGGTTTCTTCGGCGGCATGATCGTCGCCGCAACCGGCCTCAACATCCATCCGGTCGAGTACTACATCATCACTTTGAAGTTCGCGAATCTCCAGGACGTGTACACCGGGCTGGTCAAAACGGTTGTGTTCGGGAATATCATCGCGCTGGTGGGATGTTACTTCGGTTACAAGAGCCACGGCGGCGCGGAAGGCGTCGGTCGCTCCACCACGACGGCGGTGGTCGTTTCGCTCGTATTGATCCTGCTGTGGGACTTCGTCCTCACTCGCTGGATTTTGATCTTTACCGGCAAATTCTAGGAAACGTGTGAATATCGGCGTAAGAATCTGACCGACCGGGAAAGTTTTTACTCTCTCAGGCGTTGCAGGGAAGCCACACTGTCGACGGCCGTTCCTGGCGGGTGGATGAGCGACCAGCCGGTTGACGATGCCAGAGAGTTTTTACGCCAGTTCGGAATGCCTTGCTGCCGCCCCGTCGTTTCGGCTCTCAACATAATCGAATCGCATGACTTCGAATGAAGGCGCCTTTGGAGAGGGAAGCGATCATGCCACGAGTTGTCTTTTGGGCGGTGGTCATCTTGTTGTGTGGAGTCCGAGCGGCGATCGGGCAAACACCAACGTTAGCTTGTCCGACGGAACCCGTTGGGGCGACGCTCGAAGCCTCCATCGAGGCATTCGAACCCGAGACGACCTTCACCTTGTCGTTGCGTCCTGAGGCAGGCGACTGGCCTTCCACCGTGACGACCGTGTACTGGAACTCAGACTTCGGATTCTCACAAACCACATCGACGACGTCGCTTGATCTGGTCATTCCGGAGCCAGCACCTGGGAGCGTCCTCTTCACCGCCCGTGCCGAAGGCGAACCGCCTGATCCCAATTGCACAGTCTGGGAGACCGAACTTGCCAGCCTCTCCGTCCCGCTCGCCGCACAAACGCCAACGTCCGAACCGCTCATACTGGAGATTCAGTCAGTGGAGGACTACTTCTCCTGGTACGGAATGTTCGTAGATGTTGAAGCTGGAGGCGAGCTTCTGATGACTCAGCGGATCGATCTGCTCAGTTCCGCCCCTGTGGCCTTGGACATTCCCCTGGTCTCCGAAGAGACGATCATATCTTACCGTATGAGTTCGGACCGCGGGAGCAGAACCGAGATAAACGTGGATCTTCGGCGGGGCGAAACTCTCCTGCGCCAAGGACATTACGAGGCCAATCTTGTGCGGCACCGTGTTCATCTGTTGTCCGATGCGACCACCAGCACACTGCTGGAACGAACGGTTCCATTCACTTTTGACATTACCCTTGGAGATGAAGGCGCAACTGTGTATATCATTGGAGATGATGCGCCTCGTGGCCTTCTTGACAAGTCAATAGATGCCCGTTTCCTCTCTTATCGCTGGGATTTCGATCTGTATCCCGATTGCTACACGGTAGGCGCATCGGCATACGATTCGGGAGGACCCTTTTTTGATGGCTCTGGCGGACAGGGAACCCTGCGGGGCGGCGGCGGAGAAATCTCGGTAGGTGCTGGAGATCAGTGCTTCCAATACTGCCGTGGTTCTTATTCAAGGTGGCCCGTCAAAGTATCGCTGAACGGATGCCTGTTTGGCGAAGATGCGTTGGATTCCTGCCCGGGCGAATTCGGTGTTTTCCAGTTGGATTGCTCGCATGTGTCGGCTTGTTCCCCCTCACCGACTCCCATATGTCCCTCAAATCCCGATCCTCCCCATATCGAATCTTCCGTCGATCGCTTCCAGCCAGGCATTGTCTTCACGTTGTCACTCGTGCCTGAGGAACCCGGCTGGCCTTCGCCGATCGACGCGGTTTATTGGGAGTCAAGCGATGGGCTGGCGGAGACCACGCAATTGACCTCAATCGATGTCATTGTCCCTCAGCCTGCGCCAGAGAGCGTTTCCTTTAACGTTCGCGTGGAAGGGAGCAACCCTACGACCCCTGCCCACCATGGGAAGCTGAATCGACGACTCTGACGCTGCAGCGTGCCGCACCAACACCGTCCCCAACGCCTGCGGCACCCTCCGGATGGCTGATGGGATCTGCCCCGGACAGTCGAAGTTACGTCTCATCAGGACACTCCGTCACCACAGTCCCCAGGCACTGAATTCGAGATTTATTGCCCTCTTCGCCAGACCATTCTTGACGACGCTCCGTCGTTCAGTGGAAGGTTATGCCATGGCACGAACTGCGAGAATCATCCTTCCAGGCAAACCTCATCATGTCCTGCAACGTGGGGCTGCGGGTGAGACCGTGTTTTATGAGGACATCGACCGAACCACTTACCTCGAGCATCTGGCGCGATGTGCCGAGGAAGAACAGCTCGATATTCTCGCCTATTGCCTGCTCGAGAATCGAGTCCATCTCGTTGCCGTTCCAAAAACCGAAGATAGTCTCGCGATGACCCTGCGACGCACGCACAGCTTCTATAGTCGCTGGCTGAACGCGCACCTGGGTCGATCCGGGAACGTCTGGGGCGGACGTTTCATGTCCTCGCCGCTCGACAACGAATGGATGCTGAAGGCCATCCGCTACGTCGAGCGCCTGCCCGTCGTTGAGACAAATCTCCGCAAAGCCGAACGCTATGCCTGGAGCAGCGCCGCCGCCCACTGCGGACAGCGCGAAGACGACGTGCTCTCGAAGCGCCTGAGCCTGGCCAAAGAAGTTCCCAACTGGTCGAAGTGGTTGGCGGAGAAACAGCCTGAGGAAGAAACGATGGCGCTGGCTCGCACGATCAAGCGCAACCAGGCCATCGGAAGCCCACAATTCCTCGGTCGTTTAGAGAAGAAATTCGGACGCAACGTCGGCCCCAAACCCATCGGCCGGCCACGGAAGCGCTAGGCTCTCGTAACCAAACCCTAATCCACAATCCGGAACTTCTGGAACCGGCGGACTTCTTTGTAGAAGTGCCGTTGCGGGTCGTCCGGATGTTCGTTCACGACGTCCGCGGCGCGGAATCCCATGTGGATCGAATGGTCCATGTTGTTGTGCAGGAACAGGCCCTGGCGCCCGACGCTGATCAGGCGCGGGTACCTTGCGAGGTAGCGCCACACGAAGTTCAATCGTCTGCGGTAATCCAAATCGTACAGCGGATAGGTGTGCGGAATACGATGCACGAGCGTATTGGCAATCTCGCTGCTTTTTAGCAGTCCGGTCTTCTCCAGACCATCGAGCGTCGCCCTGGTCAGTTCCTCGTCCGATGAGTTCCAAATCTTGTCACCATGGTGGCATGTGATCTCCAGAACGAGCATTGTCTGATTCGGCGATCCCATGGTGGGGGAGAAGTTCTTCGGCTCGTAGCCGCGATTGAAGATCGTCTCCGGTCCGGGGAAATACAGCCACGTGTTTTCCGTGACGCGCGGGCGATCGACAACAACGGCCACCAGGAAATTCGCGATGAATCGCATCTGCCGACGGGCCTCGGCGACCTGGTCGTTTGGTCGCCGGGCGAGCAACACATCCAGCAACTCGGTCACGGGCATCGTAGAGAAAACCCATTCGGCCGAATCCGTGCGACGACCTCCGCGCGGGCCTTCGGAGATCACCTGCCATTTGCCGTTATTCATGCGCCGCAGATCCGTCACGCGGGTTCCTGTTGCGATCTTGCCGCCTGCGGCTTCGACGCGTTCGACCAGCCGATCGACCAGTCGTTCGACGCCGCCTGGAATGTAAAGGAACTTCTTCAGCGCCGTCTCCTGGCCCTTTTTTTCCGGGATGAAGACGCGCTTCACCATCTGATCCAGGCCGCCGGCGGACACGCGGACTCGCGCGATATCGGCGTGGATTTCCGTCGGGTCGATCTTCCAGACCTTTTCCGTGTAGCCGAGCACGATCAGGCGATACAGTTCCTCGCCGAACGCATCCGCCATCACGGTTTCAAAGTTCTCACGCTTCGATTTTCCGAGCGCAATGTTGCGCGCCTTGCGCATGGCGTAGCTCGCGCCGACGGCCGCGATCTTCCCCGGTCCCAAAAGACGAAGAATCTCCATCGGGCGCGGCGGATAATCGATCCACGACCCCTGCAGGAACATCTGCGACGTGCGCTTCACCGTCACCATGTCCTCGCCGGCCAGATCCTGGAGGAACTCCTGCACATCGGGCAATTCCGTGAAAATCCGGTGTGGGCCCAGATCCGCCACGTGCCCATCCAGCGTCAGGGATCGCGCCAGCCCGCCCGGCTGATCCTCTGACTCCAGCAGCGTGACATCCAGTTCCGGGTCGTTCTCCAACAACCGAACGGCCGTCGCCAGGCCGCAGATTCCAGATCCAATGATGAGGGCTCGCCGTTTCATGGCCGAGAGCCTGGAAAAACCAGGGCCTGGCCGCAACAGCGTTTGTTGCGGAGGGAGCTTTGTCGCAAGCGTCAGCCGCATTTTCTCTCGCCGTGGCGATCGATGCACGGTAGTCCTCTGCCATGGACGAGGGGTTCAAATCACCCGGCGATGAGGCTTCGATCCCGATCACCGGCCGGGATCGACAGCAGCGCATCGATGCCGAGAGTCTGCTCGCAGATCCGGAGCAGACGCTATGCTTCTGTCGCGGCGTCCCAGCCAGCGAGGTCCGCGACGCCATTCTCGCAACCGCGTCGCCCTCCATCGCCGAACTGCAGCGCCACTGTCCCGCAGGGACTGGCTGCGGGAGTTGCCATCCGGAAATCCAAGCGCTGATCCGTGAGCTACTGAAATGCGAGCCGAACGAATAGCATCACGATCATCGTGAGCTACTTCCCGGTTACGGCTCGCTCGTACACTTCGTGGACGCGTTCCGCCATGCGATCCACCGAGAACTCCTCGTGGGCGCGGCGGTACGCGTGCTCGGCCATGCTCAGCCGGCGCGATTGATCGTTCAGGAGTTCGGCAATCGCCGTGGCAAGTGCCTGATCGTCGGCCGGTGGCACGATCAAGCCCGTCTCACCGTCGCGGTTAATGTAGGGAACGCCCGTCGGCAGGTTTGTGCTGATCACCGGCAGTCCCGCGGCCATCGCTTCGATCTGAACGAGGCCGTATGCTTCCGAAGTCAAGTGACTCGGCAGCACGAAGATGTCTGCTGCGTGCAGATGCGCGACCATGTCTTCATCGTTCAGCTCGCCCAGGAAGTGCCAGCGATCGGTGAGGTTGAACTCCTCCGCGAGCCCCGCCAGCCGTCCGCGCTCAGGACCATCGCCAATGATCAGCGCATGCACATTCGGCAAACCGCGCAGGGCAGAAACCAGGAAGTGCAGTCCCTTATAGTATCGCAGCTTGCCGACAAACACGATCAGCGGAAAACCGCGATACTTCTTCTTCACCTCGCGCGCCTTCAGTCCCGCTTCGGCCGTGCGTTCAAATCGCTGCAGTGGCATCCCCAACGGGACCGGCGTGCATTTCTCGCGCACGGCGCTCAGGAATGGCGAGCACTCGATCAGGTGTGGCGACGTCGGCATCACGGTGTGGCAGCGCTTCAGAAACGCGCGCAGCATCGGACCATAAGCCCACAGCGCCCACTTCTGGCGAACAATGTCGCTGTGGTACGTCGCGACCACGGCCCCCGCAGGGCGCTTCAGCAAATACGAAACATCGCCCGTGGGGTTTGGAATGTGGAAGTGCCACACGTCCGGCTTCAGCTTTTTCAACCAGCCAGGGAATGATGGAGACAATGGCGCAGAAAACGCACGTCCCCATTCGCCTACTTCGATGATGCGCAAGCCCTCGTACTCGCGTTCGCGCGTTTCCTTTGTTCGCGAGTTCACAAGGACCGTAATCTCGTCGCCGAACAAGCGCTGGCATCCGAGCGCCATCCAGTTGATCGATCGCTCGATGCCACCCACGATCGGGGGCCAGAAATCCTTGTAAACATGAACGATTCGCATCGAGTGGTCCTATGAAGAAGCCGAAGAGTAAGCGCGCAATCCCTTATTCCAGAACCAGACAAGGAACGCAAACATTCCAATGAGAACGGCAACAATGTGCAGGATTCGCGTAACCGTAACGCCGGTGAACAGAATATGCGTCGGATACGAAATGATCAGCGCAAACGGCAAAATGGAAATCAGCAACCGGTGCACAAAGCCATAGAAGATCTGATCGGGTCGCTCCATGTAGCGCTGGACGTTGAAGAAGACCTCGCGCAGCCCAAAGTGGCTGTGAAACCAGAACGTGGGAATCAGGAAGATCAACTGGATGATGGCGTAGAGGATATTTCCGGCCAGCAGCATCAGCAGATATACGAAGATCGTGAAGAAGCTCAATTCCCCCGGATAGCGCATCAGCGCCCAGACGAGAATGCCCGATGCAATGATGAGGTTCACGAACGAATTCGCTGCCAGGTCGCGCATCGACAGGAAGAAGAGCGAAGACACAGGCCGCACGAGATAATAGTCCACATCGCCCTGATTGATCATCTGCGGCAGATGCCAGAGGTTGTTCGAGAAGAACGTCATGTTCACCGCGTCGGTGAAGAGAAAGCCCGCCACAAACACCACGACTTGATCCCAATTCCACCCACCCAGTTCCGCGATGTGCCGATACAGGACGCCAAAGAAGGCAAACTGAACCACGTAGAAAATCGAGTCCATGAAAATGCGGAACGTGAAGTCCACGCGGAACTCCATCGCTCTGCTGAACGAGAATTGTACGAAGTACGCGTAGAGTCGGAGATAGCGCGTCATCAGATGCCGACCCCCGTGTAGACGTACGATCCGCGCGCCCAAATTAGGCGCGTCAGTCCGGCAAAGACAAGAATCCACACCGCCGTAACACCCATTCCAAAGAGCCACTCCGATGGCGTGACATGACCCATCAGAGTCTGAACGGGGAAGAAGTATACGTACTGGAACGGCAAGAACTGGTTCACAGACTGGATCGTCTCGGGGAATAGGGTCAGCGGCAACATCTGCCCGCCGAGGAATCCCAATGTGAACCGCATCATCACGCACAGGCTCCAGACGTTGTCCGCCCAGAAAGCCGTGCCCTCGATCGGGCAGTAGATCAGGAAATGCAGCAGATTCCCCATCAGAACCGCCCCGACCGTCATCGCAATAGTGGCTGGCGTGATCTGGATGCTGTCGGGCACTCTCAAGAAGACCGCGAGTAGCGCGCCAAACAGGACTAACTGCATCAACGCAGGCGTGAGATTTCCGAGGTGTTGCGCGTACTTGAACGGGAAGTACTTCACGGGGTAGATCAGGTAACGCGTGTAATGCCCCTGGTAGATTTCATCGGACATGCCGGACCACTGATCGAGCCCGCGGACGATCTTGCCCAACAGGATCACCAGAACGTAGTACGTCAGCATTTCGCTGAACGTGTAACCTGCAATGACCGTCTGTCCGGTGCCCGCGTAGATGGAATCCCACAGGAAGTAAATGACGCCCAGCATGATGAAGAACGCCGCCAGGGCGTTCACCCAGAAGTCGGCCCGATAGCTCATCATCTTCCGGGCCTGCATGCTGACGATGTTCATGAACAAGCGGGGCGTCATGCGCGAACGATTACTCCTCGGGCGTTTGCGGCTCTTCCGCCGCCGGCTGGGGATGCTGGTTGGTGGCACCGAAGACGTACGGAATCAGATCCGCGATGATCATGCGGCGTTGTTCCTGTGTCGCGTTCTCATCTTTTGGAAGTGCCTGCTCGATCAGGTCGATCCGATTGATAACGTACAACTGCGCCACATCCACGCCATAGGTCTTTTCGATCTGCTCGATCGTGTGCACGTCGATTCCAATTTCCTTCAGCGACTCAATGTACTCATCCAGTCGTTCCTGGAAGAGCGGCGAGCTATTGGACAGCGCGCGCAGTACCGCCAGTTGATCGCGCATCTTGGCGAACTGATCTGCCAGCGCTCCTTTGTCGCTCTTGAATGGTTCCGGCAACTCCGTGACAATCTGTGCGCGCTCGATCAGCGTGGCCGCTTCGGAGTTCTCAGGGTTCGCCAGAATTTGTGCATAAATGTTCCAGAGTGATGCCGCCTGTTCAGCCATCTCGGGTTCGGCTGCGCCAGATACTGCCTGCGCTGCCGCCGTCCACTGTTGAGCCTTGGCGATTGCCTGATCGCGCAACTCAGGCGGTGCATCCGGATAAATCTGCAGGAACAGTTGCCACGCGTAGGCTTTCTCCTCCGGAAGCAGCAGATCGGAATCCGTCATCTCGGTCACGATCTTCGCATCTTCTTCGATCGACTCACGGCGAGCCTTGCGCTGCTGATAAGCCTCATAAAGGGCCTGCAGTTGTTGCGCTTCAGGCGACACCTGCGGAGCCGCTTTGGGGGCTTCTTGAGGTGCCGGTGGCGCTGGGGGGACGGAGTCTTGACCGACGGCCGTCGCAGCGAGTGCCAGTGCCATCGCGATACACATCATCCATTGCATGAACTTCATTGAATCGTCCTTTCGATCAATCGTCTTCGTGCTGCTTGTCTGTCATGATTGCTTCAATGATCTCGCCGATTTCAACTTCCTCGATATTCAGATCCACGACGGGATACTCATTCACCAGATGTGCCGCTGCGGAGGCGACATCCTCGCGCGGTACATGGAGTCGAATCTCGCGGTCTCCCGCGTCTTCCATACGGCCGATCTTCTCGAGCTTCTCGCGGTCGAGCGTGAACTCTTTGTCGTCGCGCAAGTGCGCCGTTACAACCTTGCGTTTCGCGTAGGTGTGTACGACCTGTTCGAGACTTCCGTCGTACACGATCTCGCCCTGCCGAATGATCATGATGCGTTTGCAGAGGCGCTCGATGTCCTCCATGTAGTGACTCGTCAGAATCACTGCCGGCTTGAACTTCTGCTGATAGCGCAGGATGAATTCGCGGATTGCGTGCTGTGCGGAAAGGTCGAGACCGATCGTCGGTTCGTCCAGGAACACAACGCGCGGCCGGTGAAGGAGCGCCGCGATCAACTCCATCTTCATACGTTCGCCGAGCGACAATCGGCGAATCTGGACGTTCAGTTCCTTCTTGATATCCAGAACCGTTGTCAGCTCCTCCAACGTTTCGTGGAACTGTTCGTCCGGCAGTCGATAGATTTCCTTCAGCAACAGGAAGCAGTCCGCGGCAGGGAGATCCCACCACAGTTGGGCCTTCTGCCCCATGATCAGCGCAATCTGGCGACGGAAATCGTTCGCACGTTCCCAGGGATCGTGGCCTAGCACACGGGCCTTACCGCCTGTTGGGTGAATGATTCCGGCTAGCATCTTCACCAGCGTGGTCTTCCCCGCGCCGTTCGCCCCGATCAAGCCGACGATCTCGCCTTCACCTATTTGGAAAGAGACATCGTTCACGGCATGCTTGGCGTACTTCTCCCGAACGATCAGGGATTTCACAGAACCCCAGAAGCCCGGCGCCTTCTTGTGAACCATGTAGGTTTTGCGGAGATTTTGAACTTCGATCATACTCATTGGTCACCAGTGGCTGACGGGCTCTTCAATTCTCACCCGCTCTCACTGCGAAGGCTTAGCCTTGCGGGGGCAAGGCCATTCCCCAGGGCGCCCCTCTTGTGCCAGGCTCTTCGTTGCGCTGCGGTCGGCTGCCTCGGTCACGTACTTCAGTACGCTCCCATAGGCTCCCGCCTTGCACGCCTCGATCCTGGCCCAAGCAGGATGCCCTCAAGTCTTGGGGACATCCCGGGCCATTCCCCCAATCCCTCAAATTGACACATCGTTCGGAGCCGGAGCACACTGTTGCCGTAGTCTGAATCGCAATCCGAATCCTCGAGGGGGTCCCTCATGAGAGCCTTCCTGCTTGTACTGTGCCTTTCGATCTCAATGGCAGGGCTGACCGCATGCAAATCCGTCCCAGCCGTCGAATACACAAAGGACGAGGCTGGGCGCGTCTCCGCCGATCTGCTGAAGATCCGTACCGCCGTGGTCGGCGAGGATCTCGCTCCGGAGAAGGCGTTCGAGACCTATGCCCCCTCCGCCGTGAAGGATGGGAAGCTCCCGATTCTCATCAGCGCGGATTCGACGGATGAGGATCTGATCAATTCGATCAAGGAAAGCGGCCTTCAGATCCGTGGAGTTTACGATTTACCATCAGACCTCCACCACATCACCGCGTATCTCACTGATCCCCGCCAACTTGACGACCTGGTCTCGCGTTCCGACATCAGGCAGATTGTGATCGATAACCCCGAGGCGACCCTGCATCCGAACGGCCGTCGGCCCCAGCCGCCTCCACCAAATGTGCCCAAAATGCCATAAGCCACTATGGTTTTGGCATTTGTGCAGCGCGATGTTTTGATTGCCGACCGCGCGCTTCCGACTTAGCATAAGAATGAACGGTTTTTCCCGTGCATGCAGTACTTGCCTCCCTCCTTGCAGATCCTTAGGAAGGCGGGAGGATTTCATTCATGGAGGTCACCCATAATATGAAGAGACTTCTGCTCGGAGGTCTTCTGATCCTGGCGGCCGGTGGTTTGAGCGCTGCGGATCTCAATCCCAAAATGGCCTATCTGACCGATGGCGATGCGGGACTCGTAAACATGTCCAGCGACCTGCTTCAGGCTCGACTGGAAGTCCGCAAGGGCGCGTCCGCCCGCGCGGTGCTCGATCAGTTCCCGAAACACGCCATTCGGAACGGCAAACTGCAGTGCATCATCAGCGTCGATGCGATCACTCCTGAGATCATCGACCAGGTGAAGAGCCAAGGGCTGCAGATTGTCGGCACCTACGATCTTCCCGGCGACCTGCATCACATTGTCGTCCACGCCACAAACCCGCTCCAGTTCGACAGCATCGCCCGCAGTTCCGGCGTTCGCGCAGTTGTCGTCGAGCCCGAGCCGACCCTGCACGTTGGAGCCGTCACATCTCAGGCCGATTCGGCAATCGGTGCAGCCACAGCCCGCACTAATTTCTCGGTCGACGGAACCGGACTTCGCGTCGGCGTCCTCAGCGACAGTGTTCACGATGTGATCGGCGGCACCCTGTCAGGGGGATTCCTCACAGGTTCCTCATCCCAGGGCACCGGCGACCTGCCGGCCAGTCTTCGCGTCATCGATGCCGGCCCCGGCGGCGGCACTGACGAGGGCGCCGGCATGGCGGAGTTGGTCTACGATCTGGCCCCCGGCGCTGATATCTCCTTTGCATCTGCCTTCAGCGGATACAGCGCATTTGCTTCGAACATCACGGCACTCGCGACCGATGCCGGCCTGGAATGCGACGTCATCTGCGACGACGTCAGCTATTCCGTCGAGCCCGTCTACCAGGATGGCCCGATTGCGCTTGCCGCACAGAATGCCGTAGACTCTGGCATTCCTTACTACTCCAGCGCCGGCAATCAGACTGACGACGGCCACGAGCGTCCTTACACCGACGCGAACTCTGGAACCGACGACCTGGTCTTCCCGCCCACGGGCAACGATCTGCATGACTTCGGTTTGGCAATGGGGTTGTCCTCCGACACGCATCTGCAGTTCACCCTTGCGAACGGCGAAGCAATCACTCTCGGCTTGCACTGGACCGAACCGTACGGTGGAACTTACGGCGCCGGTCCGGGCTCTGAGGCCGACTACGATCTCTACATTGTGAATAGCGCCACACTTCCCGTCACCAATCCCATGGTCCTGGCAGCAAGCACAAATGTCCAGGGCACAAGTGGCTCGCCCAGCGGACCGGCTTTCGAAGGTTGCTCTTACCAGAACACCACCGGAAGCCCCCAGACTGTTTACGTGATTATTGATCACTACGACGGCAAGAAGGACGACGACATTCATCTCTGGGTCAAGTACGACGGATCCGGCGGTATCGACGACAAGGTCTTGCTGACTGACCGCACGCTCTTCGGCCATGCCGCGGCACCGGGAGCAATCGCGACTGGCGCCATGCTCTACTTCGAGATCTCCACCGGCGGAAATGCCTATGCGCCGAACGGTGTTCTCAACGTAAACAGCTTCTCGTCGCTCGGTGGCGATCTGCCATTCTACTTCGATAGCACCGGCGCGCTGCTCGGAACGGTTGAGACCCGCGCCAAGCCGGAAGTCACGGGCCCCGACGGGGCTGACACGACGTTCTTCGGCAGCGGCGATTGGGACAGCACCAGCTTCCCGAACTTCTGGGGGACTTCTGCGGCCGCTCCGCACGTTGCAGCCGTTGCAGCCCTGATGCTCGAGCGAAATGCCGCGCTGACTCCTGCGAACCTGAATCAGATTCTGATCAACACAGCAGTCGATGCGGAAACCGCCGGATGGGACTCTCTATCCGGACACGGTGTCGTTGATGCGCTGGCCGCTGTGACAAACGCGGTTTCGACACCTCCGACCGTGACAATCGATGAGAACGCTTCGCAGGATGATCCGACGAATACATTGCCGATCGTCTTCGACGTGGTCTTCTCGGAAGATGTCACTGGATTCACCGGCGGTGCCGATGTTTCCTTCTCCGGCACGGCCTCGGGAATCACCTACAACATCACCGGCGGACCGGCCAGCTATCAGGTCAACGTCACCGCCATCACATCTCCGGGAACCGTGATCGCCAGCATCCCATCAAGTGCCGCCAACAGCGTTGGCACGGGCCTTGGCAACACGGCCAGTTCCTCGACCGACAACAGCGTTACCTACGACAACGTGAGCCCGACGATGGATACGCTGCAGGCAGCCGCCGGACAGGCCGATCCTGCAACGACTCTGCCGATCAACTTCACGGTCGACTTCGACGAAGCCATCAACGGCTTCGATGCCAGCGACGTTGACACATCGGCATCGACTGCATCGGGAACACTCACAGTGGGGATCACCCCCTCATCTCGTGGCACCAGCGGACCGTTCACAGTCTCTGTCGATGGCGCGGCCGGCGCAGGCGATATCACGATCAGCATCATTGGCGGCGGTATCACCGACGACGCCGGCAATACGGTGAACGCCAGCGGCAGTGCCACCGTTACCTACAATCCGGCTGCCGCCGTGGAAGAATGGTGGGTTGTTAAGTAATCGACCACCGAACCTCAACGCTTCTCCCTTGCCCGGCGCCCCAATAGTGGGCGCCGGGCTTGTATTTTCCTTGCGCAGGTTGAAACTGAGTAGTACAGGTAAATTGGAGTCCGAACGAAGAACGAAATTCAGCAGTCGGCTGCGGTGGGCATATGCGCATATATGCTGTCGCCGCAGCGGGGGGAATGCGACTGCGTTTAGGCCTTCTCTCATCACTCCCCCCTCCGCCCGCGGTCCGTCGTTTGCAGTCTGAGCGGCGGACCGCGATTATTCACCCACTCCCAACGCTCAGAAAAGGCTCGCGTCCCCTCGTGCGATTGCCTTTAACCCCAAAGTGGCACCCTGATAGGGCCGCCAAATCTCTGAAGTGCGAGCCATCGTGGAAACCCACCAGCTATCCAACGGCCTGACCGTCTATACGGTCGAGAATCACGTCATCCCCCTGGCAACACTGGACATGTGGGTGCGAGTCGGATCCAAGGACGAGCCCACCGAGCATGCCGGCATCAGCCATTTCCTGGAACACATGCTCTTCAAGGGCACAGACCGCCTGGCGGTGGGGGAGTACGATCGCCGCATCGAAGAACTTGGCGGCTACCTGAACGCAGCCACCAGCACCGATTACACGCATTACTACATCACGCTTCCCAGCGAGAGCCTCGAGAAGGCCATGGAAGACATGGCCGATGTCGTCCGGAACTCGAAGATCGATCCGCGCGAAGTCGATCGCGAACGACTCGTCATTCTTGAAGAAATTCGCATGAAGCAAGACAATCCGCTCGCATTCTTGTACGACGAGATTGTCCGCTCCATCTACGCGACGGGTCCGTACGCGAACACCGTGATCGGCAGCCACGAGAGCGTCTCCGCGATGAAGCAGGAGACAATCCTCTCGCACTACCATCGTTTCTACTCGCCGCAGAACATGGCGTTGGTCGTCGTCGGTGATATCGATACGCAGCGCATCGTTGTTCGTCTCGAAGAACTCCTTGGCGATCTGGAACGTCCCGTCGACCCCTGGCGCGGTGCCGCACCCAAAACCGAATACGCAGAATCTCCCGGTCGCACCTGGGATCGCGACTGGCAGCAGCACTACTTCTTCCTCGCCTATCCAGGCGTTGCCTGCGACTCGATAGAGACGCTGGCGAAGCTGGAGATCGCCGAGACCCTTCTGCTCGGCGGACGCAGTTCCCGCCTCGTCAATGCGATTCAGGAGAAGAAGCGCCTCGTCACATCGATTTCAGGCTTCATCCATCCGACGCGTCATCCGGGCATGGTTGGAATTTACGGAACCTGTGAGCCGCAGAACCTGGACGCCGTTCGCGAAGCGATCGACGACGAGATTCGCAAGCTGCGCAACGACGGCCCGACGGACCGCGAAATGCGACGGGCCATGCGCCAGATCATCAACTCGCACCTTTACAGCACAGAGACGAATACGGGAAAGGCCCAGACGATCGGATACAGTTATGCGCTGTTCGACGATCCGTGTCTGCTGGATCGATTCCCGGATGCAGTGGGTCGTGTGGTCGAAGAGGACGTTGCAGAAGTCCTGGACTTATTGGCTCCGGAGAAGGCCAGCCAGTTTGTGGCACGGCCTGCTCGGGCCGCGGCGAGATGACGCCGACATGGAGAATTGCCGGGCCCCATTGCTGCTGGCTGCTGCCCTGGCCGCCCTGCTGATTCTCAGCGGATGCGTACGCAATACCCAGCCGATCACCGCGTCGCCCATCGCGCCCGTGACCGGCCAGACGATTGACTATCAAGTCGGAGAGATTAACGTGCACCGATTTCCCAACCGCCTGACAATGATCCACCGTCAGAACCAGACAAATCAGATTGTTGCGGTCACTTGCTTGATCCGCCCCGGAGCCGCCCAGGACCCGGACGACAAGATCGGCCAATCACGGCTGATGATGCGTACGCTGACGAAAGGCACGAAGAATCGCACCTCCGACGAGATCGCCGAAGAGCTCGAAGATCTCGGCGCAAGCCTCAACACGTCCGATACGTACGATTACGTTGCGGTTTCTCTGAAGTGCGTTCGCTCCGACCTCGACAAGACACTCGATATCTTCGCCGACGTTATCCGGCACCCAACTTTCCCGCAGGAAGAACTGGACGCCGAGAAGACCCGCCAGTTGGCAGAGATTCGAATTCGCGAAGACCGTTCGCCATCTGCCGTCATGACTCGATTCCGCGGACAACTCTTTGGCGCTTACCCCTACGGTCGCCCTCTCGAAGGCCAGCCGGAAATCGTCTCCGCCCTGACCCAGCGCGATGTCGGAACCCTGCATGAGCAGGTCGTTCGACCGGAAAATATGGTGATATCGCTCGTCGGAGATGTTGATGAAGAAGAAGCCCGGATGCTCATCGACAAGTACTTCGGCGACATGGCGGATTCCGGCAGCCAGCGCGTGGACGCACGGAAGAGCTTTGCGCCGTCCGGTTCTCGCTTTGAATTCGTTCGCGATGTCGAGCAGGGCTTCGTTGCCCTCGGCCACGTCACCTGCCCGATCGACGACGAAGATGCGCCCACCGTCGAGGTCGCTTCCGCGGTCTTGGGACGCGGAATGTCGTCGAGGCTCTTCTCCGAATTGCGCGATCGCCAGTCGCTCGCCTACATGGTCGGCGCCTCGGCCAACGAGATGTACACTGCCGGATACTTCGTTTCCTATATCGCCACGTCCCCACAGACTGTCGATAAGGCGCTGAACGGCCTTTGGGAGCAAATCGAGCTCCTCCGCTACGAGCCGGTCACCGACGAGGAACTCGACCGCGCCCGTACATACCTGATCGGCGGGTACTTGCGCGGCCACGAGACCAACTCCCAGCAGGCTTACCACTTGGCCAACTGGCAACTGGCGGGCATGGGCGTGGCCTACGACGAAATCTACCCCGATCGTATCCGAGCCGTCACGAGCCGAGACGTCATGCGGGTCGCCAACAAGTACTTCCTCGACCCGACGGTCGTCATTCTTCGTCCGATGGGAAAGAAATCGCCTGCCTCCGAGTGATTCAAGCGTCCCCCGACACGATTTTCCGCTTCCGGAAGTTCCTCCGGCGGGCACGGCCTGCTGCCAGATTTCGGTTGACGCTACTTCCCCCCGACGGCTCTCTTGAATTGTCACAAAGAACACTGGTGTAAGGGAGCTTAGAACGACCAGCGCAAAGGCCAGGGCTCATGATTTCCGGTTGCCACAGCGGGGATGCCTCCTGTTGTGGCGTTCGCCTGTTCCACGGGCTGGTTCTTCTGCGCGAAAAACACCGTGAATTTCTTCCGCTTCGAGTAACTCCCTGCTTGTCCCGGTGGCGGAAACATACTACCCCGTAAGTGTCGACATCGAAAAGGAGACTTACTCCATGTCTAGGAACTTGTTCCCGATCCGGTCGCTACGGCCTGTTGCTTTGGGATTGGTGGTCTTCGCGATACTCATCATGAGCCTGCCGGATGCGGCTTGGGCGGTAACATTCAGGCACCGCCCCTCGGATGCCGGAAACAGCGGAGTCTTTATCGATCCTGTGCCCTCTTGGGATTTTGCGAGCCGAGAGGTCATTAACCCTGGTATTCTGGATTCGGTGTGGGTTGACCGAGCCCAGTTCTTGGGACTCACCTCTTTTGAGGAGACAATCGGCGACCTGGACGTTTTCGTGGAGATCGATCATGACGTGACCGGCGATGTCGTGATCATGCTTTCGCGATATCCACTTGTCTACGGGCCAGATGCCTCCAATATCGATATTCCGCATGGTTTCAACGGTTCTGGTCCGGGCATTGCATACATTGCCCGCACGCTAGAACCGGTCCCAGCAGATCCTCCCACATCTGGTTCCACACGGATGACGGTCACGATGCCTTATGGCACCAATGACTCCGAGCAAATACCATTCGGATTCTTCCTGATGCTGGGATACAACACAGAGAAGACCGTCGTGTACCCAGAGACTGCCACAGGAGGAGACTTCGGATCTCTCACCTATTATCCGGTCATCAGTAATGCTGGCGCATTCGAAGGATACGCGTTCGCTGCCGGTCCCAACTACAAGATTCGTCGTCTCGATGACTTTCTGCTTTTCAGTGTCAATTTCGATGGCGAGATACCCGAACTCGGCAATCCTCCGGACTACATGAGTCTTCCTGAATATCGGCCCCTGCTGGGTTATGCACAGCCCACATCGGTCGTGCTGAAGAATCCGGTTCCTTGCGATACGAAAGATATCTTTGTGGCATTCGATGATCAGGCAGGTATCGTTCCGGATCAAAGCGTTCAGGATCCGGATGATAACGTTCTGTTCTTTGCCGACCGCGCATGCGACCTGCTCGCCCCAGGGTTTGCAGGTCGTCTCGTGCCGACCAGGCTCAATTATCTCGGTGGCCGCTATCCCGTCGGCTATTCTGATTTCTTTGGACATGGATCCAGCCTGGGAGCGGATCTCGATGGTGACGGGTTCGAGGATGACTTGGACATCGCCATCAGAGATGGCGCCACCATTCCTCTCGGAATCAATAGCACTTTCGTGGAGACCGAAGGCCTTTGGATCTTGCGTGCTTTCGATTATGATCGAAATGGAATGTCCCCGGGAACCATCAAGGAGTGGGGTCTGACTTTTGAGGATGAGGAATCGGACTTGGCGCCGCGCCATGATGTTGACGGCTACAACGGAAACGATCTTCTTACCATTTCTGATTGGCTGGAGTCCTCACTCTTCTTGATCGGCTTGAATTGGGTCAACCAGATGGACATGGCCACTGGTACTGTCAGAGATGGCGATGCCGCATCTGCGCTGAGCGAGTTCAATCGTCTCGATTCCTCGCCGAAGAGCAGCTTTGGAGATGGCTTGGTGACCATCGCTGACTGGGTGCAGGCTGGACGTTATTCAGAGAATGAAGCGGGATTCGACGATGAGGTCAACGAACTTGGTCCCATTCGCAACGACGATCGCATTGTCCGAGTCGACAATGTTATCCTGAATCGCGGCTACACGCAGGAAGTCTCGATCCGGATGTACTCGAAGGGCGTCGAGCATGAAGTCGGTCTGACCCTGGAGTTCGATCCCAACAAGTTGCAGTTCGTAAATGCTATCCGAGGCCGCGATGTTCCCCCGGATTGGGAATTTGTACTGAAGAACGAGACTGACGCCGTGTCAGGCAAGATCGGAGTTCAGGTCGGTCTGCTTCCTGCCAATCCTGATCCTCCAGTCAATCTTAATACATTCCCCGGCGGGGATGTCGAAATCGCACGAATCACGTTCCGGGCGACCGACGGGATTGGTACTGTCGGCACTCCTTTGACCTTCTCGGATTCGATCTTCAGCCGGGCTGTGCGTGATATCACAGGAACACGCATTTACGCGGTCTTTGCAAATGCTGCAGCCACTCTCGTTGACCCCAATGCGGATCAGCCGATTGTGCGCTTTAACAACGCCGTGCTTGAGCGAGGCGAATCCGGCGATGCTTACCTGCTGCTCGACTCCGTCGGCCAGGAAAACGCCATGGGATTCACTGTGGTTTACGATCCTGCCCTCCTGACGCTCAACAGCATCGAGAAGGGCTCCGATGTCCCGACCAATGCAATCCTGCTGACAAATCCGTTCTTCCCATCGATGGCGACCGGTGAAGTTCAGTTCCTCCTCGGTCTTCAGCCTGGCGAGACCTTCCCGGAAGGCACCGTCAATTTGGCGAAGTTCAACTTCACCGCCGCGGCAGGAACAGACACGGTCCCGAGCGTCATTCGATTTACGCCTCTCTATGATGCGCGCGAGATCGTCGACATCGAGGCCGACCGCCTGATCTCTCGCTTCAACGACAGCATTGTGACCCTGACTACCGGTGGCGATACGTGCTTCTATTCGCTGGATCGTCCGAATCAGCAAGTCTCCCCGGACGGTGGCACGTTTGCCCTCATTCTCGATACGACGCCTGACTACCTGTCGTGTCCCTGGAATGCCAGTTCCTCCGACGCCTGGATCACCCTCTCGGCGCCAACGTCCGGAAATGGCGATGCAGTCTTGAGCTACACCGTGGCGCCGAACAATGGCCCGGCTCGTTCCGGCCAGATCACCGTGGGCGATCAGATTCACACCATCAGCCAGACCGGTGGCGGTCAGTTCTTCTTCGGCTTCGATACCGACGATGAGGGCTGGATGTTCGACTCTCAGGCGCCATTCACTCCCGCCGGCCACGCCTACAACGGCGGCGCAGGGCAACTGGACCTGACCACCGTGAATAACACGGACACATTCGGCTTCTGGTACTCGCCCATCATCCCGTTGGATGAGGCGGTTCCCTCCAATAATGTGTTCCGTGCGACCTTCGCTCTGAACACCACGACGAGCCCGCAGTCGATCGTGCCGAAGTTCCGCGTTCGTTCCGCGACAGTAGACTTCCAGCAGAGCGACGTGCTCGACATGACATCCAACCTCAATGGCGCGCTGGCGCCGACGAATCTGAATCGCGAGTTCTATCACTACTTCACGCTGCCTTCGGGACAAGACTCCTTCCGGCTTGCCTTCGATATCCTCGGCTTCGATCCCAACGACGCCGCGGTCTCGACGATCGGTCTCGACTTCGTCGAAATCGAACAACTGACGAGCGGCAACCTGGGAACCCGGCGCTCCGAGCTTCTGCTCGACTTCTCCGGCAATCCAAACAGTTGGAACTTCGGTGGCTACCCGACACTGCTGACTCCGCAGTTCTCGGTGAATGACCGCGGTCTTGTCATCGTCAGCGGCTTGTCTGCAGGCGAAACGCCCGCGGCGTTCTACTTCGGCGCCTGGCACCACCTGACCGACGTGCAGTTGGAAGGCAACCGACTCTACCGCGCAGCCTTCACGGTTGAAGCCGATGTCGCAGAAGCCGATAAGGCCGACCTGCCGGGCTTCCGTCTGCGTCTGAACGACGATTCGTTCGAGTCCAGTGCCTATGTGAACGTCGAATCGATCGATTCCACTTCACGCCTGCCGTACGCCGGCAATCCGGTTACCTACCATGTCTACTTCCTGGCTCCGCCGGAACTCGACGGCAACTATCTGTATGCCGCGTTCGACTATATGCTGAACCCGGCCTCGAACAACGATCCGACGATTCCGATCGTCCTGAACAGCCTCGACATCGTCTCCTACGGAAGCTGATGCAGGAGCTGAAACCTCGACGCATTACAGAGCCTCCGCCAACCGGCGGGGGCTCTTCACTGACAGGCACCGATTTCGCTCCCGCTTTGGCGACTGCCCAAGTACGAAAGGACACCCACCCATGCCGTTCCGCCGCGTGACATTTGTTCTTCAACTGATTCTCGCGATCTCGTTCCTCTCCGGATGCGCAACATTTCGGAGTGCAGAGAAGTCCGTGAATCGCTCTCTCTTCACGGCCGAGCAGGAGACCGCGCTCGGCACCGAGTACTCCCAGGAAATAGCGGGGGAGTACGAGTTCATCGACGATCCGACAGTCAATTCCTGGCTGAACGAAATGGGCGCGAAGCTTGTGGCGAACTCCCCCGAGACCGCCCAGACTTTCCAATTCCGCGTCACGAACTCCCCCGAAGTGAATGCCTTCGCGATTCCCGGCGGATTTTGCTATGTGAATGCGGGCCTGATTTCCTATGCGACCAACGAGGCGCAAGTCGCCGCGGTTGTTGGGCACGAGATCAACCACGTTACCGCTCGGCATGGTCTGCTTTCGCTGCAGCGCGCCATGGGAATCAACATGCTGATGCAGTACCTGACGCCCGATGGAACCGGAACGGCTGCCCAGATGGCGCAGTTGGCAATGCAGTCCGGCGGCTTTCTGGTCACGCGCAAGTTTGGCCGTGACGATGAGCGCGAAGCGGACAGCCTTGGCGTGAAGGCCATGTACGGCGCCGGCTACGATCCGCGGGAAGGGGCTGCCTTCTTCCGGCGTCTCAATGCGCTGTCATCCGGCGCATCGGGGGGAATGATCGATACGATGATCTCGACGCACCCGCCCACGCCGGAGCGAATTCAGAATATCGAAGAGCAGATCGCCCAGTACGATATGAACTCGAAGGACCTTACGGTCAATTCGCCGCTGTTCAAGAAGGTACAGGGGATCGTCCGATCGGAAGTCCCCGATCTGCCCCAGTAACTGCGTAGAATGTCCTGGTGAATCGGAGCGCCGTGTTATCGGCGCTCCGCGCTTTTAAGCCCCAATGAACTGGCAGACGACTTTCCGCTTTCTCGGGCGGTCGTCGAAGTCGAAGAGCACAATCTGCTGCCAGGTGCCCAGGATCATGTCGCCGGCGATGAACGGCACGACAAGTGATGGCCCGATCAGTGGCGCACGACAATGTGAGCTTCCGTTGTAGTCTCCCCATGTCTTGTGGTGATGATAATCGTGCTCGTAGGGAGCGATCTGTTCGAACATCTCCGGCAGGTCTTTCAGAAGACCCGGCTCGTACTCGATCGTGGACACCCCCGCGGTCGCGCCCGGGACAAAGATCGTCACATTGCCTTCGCACATACCGGATTTCATGAGTCGCTCTCTCACGCGGGGCGTCAGGTCCAGGATGTCCGTCATCCCATTTGTCTGAACTTCGATCTGGTCGGTGACAATACGCACTTCAGCCATGGCCCTGTCCTCGCGAGAGATTGGAAAGCCGGGGGCGCTTTGTGGAGATTTGATCGCAGTCTAGCGCGCGACTCCCATAAAGCAATCGGTTTACAGCCCCACTGCAGGCCGTGCCGGGATTTGGACCGGGTTTTTTGGTCATTTTCGTAGCTCCGGCGCGCAACCTGCTCATGTCCTTCACGGCCGCGCGCACAGCCGCTGCAACACACTTCACAGGATAAACGTATGCCGACCGCCCGTATCCAGTTTAGTAAGATCGACACCGACTTCGAGATGTTGATCCGCAGCCTCAGGGAAGTCCTCGCCGATTCGGACCAACCGGCTCTGGCGGAGACATTGCCGTGGTATCGCGACGAACCGGCCGTATCGCCCGGCGACGTAGACCCGATTCGCGAAACGCACGCGCTTTCGATCGCATTTCAGCTTCTGAACCTTGTGGAAGAAAACGCCACGATCCAGGCGCGCAGAGCGAGCGAATCGCGGCCCGAAGGCTACATCGAGCCTGGCATGTGGCGCTCCACCCTCGAGCACTTGAAGTCTCTTGGCTATTCGGCGGAGGAGATTGCTTCGGCTTTGCCCGGCATGCACGTCGAGCCCGTCCTGACGGCCCATCCGACGGAATCCAAGCGGCGCACTGTTCTGCAGATTCACCGCCAGCTCTACCTGCATCTGCTCGACATGGAAAACACAATGTGGACCCCGGCGGAACGCGAAAACATTCGCACGCAGATCACGGCCACGCTTGAACGGCTTTGGCGAACGGGCGAGATCCTGATCGAGAAGCCGGACGTCGCATCCGAACTCGACAACGTCATTCACTACCTGCGCGAAGTCTTCCCGATTGTTATTCAAAAGCATGACCTGCGTCTTCGCCAGGCCTGGGTCGAGGCGGGATTCGATCCGAAACTCATTGAACGCCCCGATTCGCAGCCCCGACTGACCTTCGGAAACTGGGTCGGCGGCGACCGCGACGGGCATCCTCTCGTTACGGCCGACGTGACGAAACACACGCTTCGTCGCCTGAGAAACGCAGCATTGAAACTGCTCGATGCACAGTTGGAAGAGCTCGGGACGCGGCTCAGTCTGTCGGACTTGCTTCAGCATCCGCCCTCGGAACTCGTTCAGCGGCTTGCCGAGTATGAAAGCAAGTTGTACGACAGCGATCATCAGCCTCCCGCCTGGCGCCGGCATGAGCCCTGGCGGCGCATGATCGACGCTATGCAATTGCGTCTGGCGGCGGCTCGCAAAGACGAGAGAAATGGCTATCGCAACGCGGACGAGCTTTCCGCCGATTTGAAGTTGCTGGCCGAGTCACTGGAGGCCGTTGGTGCCGGTCGTCTTGCTCTCACGGATATCTTCCCCGTTCAGCGCATCGTCGATGTCTTTGGTTTTCACCTGGCGGCGATCGACGTACGCCAGAACAGCAGTTTCCACGAGCGTGCCATCTCGCAGTTGTTGAACGCCGCCGGATTGGAGGACTGGGATTATGCTTCTTGGGACGAGGCGAAGCGCCTCGAGTTCCTGAACGAGGAACTCAAATCGCCGCGTCCGCTGGCTCCTCGCAAAGCCGATCTCGGCGCCGAAGCGAATGCGGTTCTTGGCTGCTACCAGGTGCTTTCGGACACCATCGACCAGCACGGGCCGCGATCGATCGGTTCACTAATCGTGAGCATGACCCGCACCCTGTCCGACCTGTTGGCCGTCTATCTTCTCGCGCGAGAGGTCGGTCTTGTTCGGCGCGAGGAGCACGGCCTGGCCTGTCTTGTCAGCGTCGTCCCCCTGTTGGAGACGCTCGACGACCTGGAGCGCGCCCCGGGGATTCTCGACGCATTCTTGCAGCATCCGGTGACGCAGGCCGGCTTTGCCCTGCGCGGACAGAACCCTCCTGTCCAGCAGATCATGGTCGGCTACAGCGACAGCAACAAAGACGGCGGCCTGCTCGCCAGCCAGTGGGCCCTCAACTGCGCGCAGACGGAACTCACAGAAGTCGCCAGGCGCCACGGGATGAAGCTCCGGTTCTTCCACGGCCGCGGGGGAACCCCCAGTCGCGGATCCGGCCCCACGTACAGATTCCTGGAGGCTCTCCCCACGGGAACTCTCTCGGGCGAATTCCGCGTTACAGAGCAGGGCGAGACGATTGCACAGAAGTACGCCAATGCCGGTACGGCTTCTTACAACATCGAGCTCTGGCTGGCGGGCGTCACCGATACGACTCTCAAGCATCGCCGCGGGGGGGAAACCGACGCAGAACTCCTTGAGGTCATCGAGCGCCTCGCGCTCTACAGCAAGACGGCGTACCAGGACCTTCTTACCAGCGATGGATTCCTGGAATACTGGTCCCAGGTGACGCCGATCGACGCGTTGGAGCGCAGTTCCATCGGCTCGCGGCCGGCTCGGCGCACCGGAAAGCGCCAGTTCTCCGATTTGCGCGCGATTCCTTGGGTTTTCAGTTGGAACCAGGCGCGCCATTACCTCCCGGGCTGGTTCGGGCTTGGAACCGCTCTGGATCGCCTTGAGCGCGACGATCCCGCGTCTTTCGAACTGTTGCGTGATCGTGGGCGCAAGATGCCCTTCCTCCGCAACGTGCTCAAGAACGCCGAGACGAGCCTCGCATCCGTCGATCCGGAGCTGATGGCCGAGTATGCCTCCCTCGTCGAGGACGAGACTATTCGCGAGCGATTCCTGTCGCGGATCCAGGCAGAGCTGGCCTTGACCGACGCGAAGATCGACCACCTCTTCGAGCGATCCCGCGAAGAGCGCCGCCCGCGGATGCTCAAGACGATCCGCATGCGCGACGCCGGGCTTGATCGCCTCCACCGCCACCAGATCCGGATGTTGCGAGCGTGGCGTGCTCTTCGAGCGAAGGGGCAGGAGACGCAGGCCGACGCAGTCCTCAGCCACCTGCTCCTGACGGTCAATGCCATCGCAAGCGGACTGCGAACCACGGGCTGACCCCGACGGTCGAAAGAAGACCTCACCAGGAGACAGATCAGCCCTGTCGTATTCTCCAGAATCGCGAAAAGATGTCCTTTGCAGCCCGATTTGAAGGGGTCTTTGTCCAATAAACTGGAAAAGCTGGCTGGTATCAGCCGGAAATACCGGACCGTTTCTGTGACATAGGGCAGAAAAGCTCTTTGAGTAACACCCCTAGTCCAAATAACCTACAATCCGACAAGGGGAAACGACCTATTCGTCTGCCGAGAATGGGCTCTGTCGGCACCGTCGCCGCCCCCCTTTTACCAGATCAGATAAGGGAATGTTGCATGGCTGAGGGACAGATGAACTGGACGCGGAAGGCAAGGAAGCAGGGGCTCTACGATCCCCAACACGATCACGACGCATGCGGCGTCGGGTTCGTTTGCCATATTAAGGGACAGCCAAGCCACGAAATCGTCCAGCAGGCGTTTGAGGTTCTCGAAAACCTCGATCACCGCGGCGCGAAGGGCTGCGACCCATGCTCCGGCGATGGCGCCGGCATGCTCGTATCGATGCCGGACCTTTTCTTCCGTCGCGAATTGGACGAGAAGCAGGGCATCCGCCTCCCACCCAAGGGCGAATATGCCGTCGCGATGATGTTCCTCCCGCCGGGGGATCGCGCGCGCATCCAGCACGAGAATCTCTTCGAGAAAGTCGTCAACGATTACGACATGTACATCATGGGCTGGCGCGATGTGCCCGTGAACAGCGAATGCCTCGGCCGTCTCTCCAGCGCCGGCGAGCCCTGTATGCGCCAGGCTTTCGTCGGCATGCGAAACAACTTCTTCAATCGCAACGACTTCGAGCGCCGTCTCTACCTCGTCCGCCAGTACGTGGAGAACCAGAGCGAGCAGCTCGAAATGCCCGGCTTCGAGTATTTCTACATCAGCACCTTCTCGACGAATCGTATCGTCTACAAGGGCATGCTGACGACTGAGCAGTTGAAGGATTATTTCCCCGACCTGTCCGATCCGGATTTCTGCAGCCACCTCGCGCTCGTCCACTCGCGCTTCTCGACGAACACATTCCCCGAGTGGCGCCTCGCGCATCCCTATCGTTATCTGGCTCACAACGGCGAGATCAATGCTCTGCGCGGAAACCGCAACTGGATGCGCGCTCGCCGCGGTGCACTGAAATCGAAGGTCTTTGGCGCGGAACTCGACAAGATGTTCCCGATCATCACCGAATCCGGCAGCGACTCGGCAACGCTCGATAACGCGTTGCAGTTTCTTGTTCTGAACGGACGATCGTTGCCGCACGCCATCCTGATGTTGATCCCTGAAGCCTGGGACAAGCATCAGTTGATGGATCCGGAGCTGAAGGCCTTCTACGAGTACCACGCATGCCTGATGGAGCCATGGGATGGTCCTGCCGCCGTGGCATTCACGAATGGCGAAATGATCGGCGCCGTGCTCGACCGCAACGGACTGCGCCCCGCGCGCTACGTCGAGACGCACGACGATCTTGTCGTCATGGCCAGCGAAGTCGGCGTGCTGCCGATTCGCGAAGAACGCATCAAGCGCAAGTGGCGCCTTGAGCCGGGTCGCATCTTCCTCGTCAACACGGCCGAAGGTCGCATTGTCGACGACGCGGAAATCAAGTCCGACATGATTAACCGGCGCCCCTGGCGTCGTTGGCTGGACCAGAACCTTGTGACGCTCGAGAGCCTCCCCGCGCCGGAGCACGTCCACCAGCCGGACCACGACACGTTGGTTCGTCGCCAGCAGGCGTTCGGCTATACGCAGGAAGACCTGCGCATGTTAATTACTCCGATGGCAGAGCACGGCAAGGAAGCGCTGGGCTCGATGGGGACGGACACGCCGCTGGCATGTCTGTCAGATCGTCCGCAGTTGCTGTATCGGTATTTCAAGCAATTGTTCGCGCAGGTCACGAACCCGCCGCTCGACGCGATTCGCGAAGAGCTGGTCACTTCACTCGTCACGTACTTCGGGCGCGAAGGGAACTTGCTCGAAGAGACACCGAAGCATTGTCGCCTGCTGCGTCTGCAGACGCCGATTCTCAGCAACTACGACCTCGAAAAGGTTCGTCGCATTGAATCGCCTCACTTCAAGGCTGCGACCATCCCGATGCTCTTCAATGTGAACGAAGACGGCGAAGGATTGATCCGCGCTCTTGAAGAACTCAAGGCCGCGGCCTCGAGTGCAATCGCCGATGGAGCCTGCATCCTTGTCCTCTCCGATCGCGGCGTGGACGAGAACCACGCGCCGATCCCGAGCCTGCTGGCCACGGCTGCCGTTCACCATCATCTGATTCGCGAAGGCACGCGTACGCAGGCGGGCCTTGTGATCGAATCCGGCGAAGCGCGTGAGATGCAACACTTCTGCCTCCTGATCGGCTACGGCGCCAGCGCGGTGAACCCGTACGTCGCCTTCGAAACGATTGCCGAGCTTCACCAGGAAGGCGCGCTGCACGAAGGGCTCAGCTTCGAGGAAGCTTGCGAGAACTACATCAAGGCCGTGAACAGCGGCCTGCTCAAAGTTGCCTCGAAGATGGGCATCTCCACGATCCAGAGCTACCGTGGCGCACAGATCTTCGAAGCAATCGGCTTGAACAGCACGCTGGTCGACGAGTACTTCACCGGTACCGCTTCCCGCATCCAGGGCATTGGACTGGATGTCATTGCAGAGGAAGCGCTGCTTCGTCACCGCCGGGCCTTTCCGCCGATTCGCGTCGAAGGCGAGTACCTCGACAGCGGCGGCGAATACAAGTGGCGCCGCGACGGCCAGTACCACCAGTGGAATCCCGACACCATTTCGCGGTTGCAGCATGCCGTTCGCACAAGCAGCCACGCGACGTATCGAGAGTTCGCGGAACTCGTGAACGATGAAACGCGTCGGCACTGCACAATCCGCGGCCTGTTGCGATTCCGCGAAGAGGATTCGATCCCTCTGGCCGATGTCGAACCGGCAAAGGAAATCGTGAAGCGCTTTGTCACGGGTGCCATGTCGTTCGGTTCCATCAGCAAGGAAGCGCACGAGAACCTCGCCATTGCGATGAATCGTCTCGAGGGTAAGAGCAACACCGGCGAAGGAGGCGAGGATCCAGCCCGCTTCACTCCCGATGCGGACGGCTCGCTCCGTCGCAGCGCCATCAAGCAAGTCGCGTCCGGTCGCTTTGGCGTTACGGCCGAGTACCTTGTGAACGCCGACGAGATTCAGATCAAGATGGCTCAGGGAGCGAAGCCGGGCGAGGGCGGACAATTGCCCGGCCATAAGGTCAACGACGTGATCGCCCGCGTGCGTTACTCGACGCCGGGTGTGGGTCTGATCTCGCCGCCTCCGCATCACGACATTTACTCGATCGAAGATCTCGCGCAACTGATTCACGATCTGAAGAATGTGAATCCGAATGCGCGCATTTCCGTGAAGCTCGTTTCAGAAGTCGGCGTAGGCACCGTCGCCGCCGGCGTCGCAAAGGGCAAGGCCGACCACATTCTGATCAGTGGTGACGGTGGCGGGACGGGCGCCTCTCCTTTGACGTCGATCAAGCACGCCGGCGTGCCGTGGGAACTTGGTCTCGCTGAGACGCAGCAGGTTCTCGTGATCAACGGATTGCGCGGTCGCGTTCGCCTGCAGTGCGACGGCGGAATGCGCACCGGCCGCGATGCCGCAATCGCATTCCTGCTCGGAGCGGAAGAGGTTGGTTACTCCACCGCACCGCTGATCGCGAGCGGTTGTATCATGATGCGTGCGTGCCATCTGAACACTTGCCCCGTCGGCATCGCGACGCAGGACCCTGTGTTGCGCAAGAAATTCGCAGGTGCCCCCGAGCACGTCATCAACTTCTTCTTCTTCGTCGCCGAGGAAGTGCGCGAGATCATGGCGCGCATCGGCTTCCGCACCGTTGACGAAATGGTCGGCCGCGTCGATCGCCTCGTCTACGATCCGCCGCAGGATCATTGGAAGGCCCGTGGGCTTGACCTTTCGCAGATGCTTCATGTGCCGACGCCAGATCCGGAAGCCCCATCCGTGCTTTGCACGGAGGTCCAGGACCATGGTCTCGATTACGCGCTCGACAACAAGTTGATAGAAATCGCGAAACCGGCGATCGAGAACGGCGTGAAGGTCGAAGCGGATCTAGAGATTCGCAATATCAATCGCACCGTCGGCACGATGTTGTCCGGCCTGATCGCGCGGGCACACGGGAACGATGGCCTCGCGGACGACACGATCAACTTCCGCCTGCGGGGCAGTGCCGGCCAGAGCTTCGGCGCCTTCCTTTCGCGCGGCATTACGCTGAATCTTGTCGGTGACGCAAACGACTACCTTGGCAAGGGGCTGAGTGGTGGGCGCATCATCGTCTATCCGCCGGAGAACGCGGCGTATGTCCCCGAGAAGAACATCATCGCGGGCAATGTCATCTGCTACGGCGCAACTTCTGGAGAGGTCTATCTGCGCGGCGTTGTTGGCGAGCGATTCTGCGTTCGTAACAGCGGTGCGATCGCCGTCGTCGAAGGCGTTGGCGATCACGGCTGCGAATACATGACTGGCGGCCGTGTGTTGGTGCTCGGAACCACCGGGCGCAACTTCGCAGCGGGCATGAGCGGCGGCATCGCCTACGTCTACGATCCGCACGACCAGTTCCGTATTCGCTGTAACACGGAAATGGTCGATCTGGAAAGCCCCGAGGAAGCCGAGGACATCGCAACGATTCGCCGCTTGCTGGAGAATCACGTGCGATACACCGATAGCACGGTGGGGGGGCGCATTCTGGCTGATTGGGAAAACAAGAGTGCGAAGTTCGTCAAGGTCATGCCGCGCGATTACAAGCGCGTGCTCCTCGAGCGGCGCGCCGCCGTGGAAAAGCAGGCGAATGCCATAGATGGCAGCAACGGAGCCGCAGCGCCATCTGCACAGCAACTCGGCACGCCGAGCCGCAACTAATCAGGACTACGAACACTCGCCAACTCGAACGACGGAGAGAGCAAGACATGGGTAAGCCGACCGGCTTTATGGAAGTGACTCGAGAGACGCCTCAATCGCGTCCGGTCGAAGAACGCGTTCGCGACTGGAATGAGATCTATATCGAGTTCCCGAAAGACAAGCTCAATGGGCAGGCCTCGCGCTGCATGGACTGCGGCGTTCCGTTCTGTAACCAGGGCTGCCCGCTCGGGAATTTGATCCCGGAGTGGAACGATCTCGTCTATAATGATCGGTGGCGCGATGCGATCGAGGCACTACACAAGACGAACAACTTCCCGGAATTCACCGGCCGCGTTTGCCCTGCTCCTTGCGAAGGATCCTGCGTTCTTGGGATCAATGACGATCCCGTGACGATCAAGCAGATCGAAGTTGAGATCATCGAACACGCTTTCCAGGAAGGCTGGGTTGTCGCTCGTCCGCCCAAATCGCGCACGGGTAAGCGCGTTGCTGTCATCGGCTCGGGACCGGCTGGTCTGGCCGCAGCACAGCAGATCAATCGCGCCGGGCACCAGGTTGTTGTCTTCGAGCGTGCACAGCGAATCGGTGGTTTGTTGACCTTTGGTATTCCTGACTTCAAGCTCGAGAAGCGAATCGTTGAGCGTCGCCTCAACATCATGGAGGAAGAAGGAATCGAGTTCCGCACGAACGCCAACGTCGGCTTCAACGTCAGCATCGACGAATTGCGATCGAACTTCGACGCGATTGTGATGTGCGGCGGTTCGACCCAGCCTCGGAACCTCGATGTGCCGGGTCGCGAACTGGACGGCATTCATTACGCGATGGACTACCTGACTGCGCAGAATGAACTCAATCACGGCGACCTGCAGGAAGGCCGCCGCGTCATCAACGCAAAGGACAAGCGCGTTGTGATTATCGGCGGCGGCGACACCGGCGCGGATTGTCTCGGGACCGCACACCGCCATGGCGCGAAGTCCATTCACCAGTTCGAGCTCCTGCCAAAGCCTCCGGCTGCGCGTGCCGCTGACAATCCCTGGCCGAACTGGCCGATGATTCTGCGCAACTCGTCCGCGCACCAGGAAGGCGGCGAACGCGACTGGTGCATCAACACCAAACGTTTTGAAGGCAAGGATGGGAAGGTCACCAAGCTCTTCGCCAACCGCATCGAATGGTATCGCGACGAGGAGAGCGGGCGCATGTCGATGCGCGACGTCCCCGGCAGCGAATTCGAGATGGATGTCGACCTCGTGTTCCTCGCGATGGGATTCCTTCATCCGGAACACAAGGGTCCCATCGAGCAACTCGAGGTGGAGCTCGACGGACGTGGCAACATCAAGACCGACGAGAACTACATGTCGAGCGTCGAGGGAATCTTCAGTGCCGGCGACATGCGGCGTGGCCAGTCGCTCGTCGTCTGGGCCATCGCTGAGGGACGCAAAGCGGCGCGCGCCGTCGATGCGTACCTGATGGGAACCAGCGACCTGCCGGGGTGACCCACTGATACGGAAGAAACGAAAACCGCCCGGACCAATCATCGGTCCGGGCGGTTCTCATTCGGGGCAATCAACTCTGGATCAGAAGTTGTACCGCTGCCATTCATCGACGTTGGTGAAGTTTGCGGGCAGCGCCGTCCAGACGGGGCCGTGCGGCGTCTCGAAGCCTTCGACGTCCACGTCGGTGACGAAGTAGCCGCGCGACTCGCCTTCAACGTACGGGGTCGGATCCGTCCAGGTGTAGGTGTTGCCGCGGAACGCATCGCCCTTGGCGGGGATCAGACCGGAAAGCGAATCGCCGGTCCGGTAGTTGCCGCCGGGGCCCAGCTTTGCCGCGTAGACCTTGAAGCCCACGTTGTCCATTTCCGCTGCCGTCTGCCAGGTCATCTCGACGCCCTGGCCGGGCTCCATCGAGGTGATCTCAAAGCTCAGCATGTCGACCAGGAGCGGGCCATTCTGCAGCGAATCGATGTAGGTTGTGTTGTCGCCACCATTGGCTGCGCCTGGTGTACATGTCTGTATATCAGACCAATTGTTCGGATCCTGTGCCAGCGACGGATCGACCAGCAACTGCATGCACTTGCCGTTTCCGAACGTGCCGCCGACGTTCTGCACCGAGGCGTTCGTCGCAAACGCGCCGAGGGAGCCACCACCATAGTGGGCGGCGAACCCATCCGGCGAAACGGATGTAGTTGAATAGGGAGGGGTGGTAGTGGTATTCAGCGTGCGGTCAACCCAGACAACGTCCTTGCTTTCCCCGTCCATCGTATTCGCGGTGAGGGGGTTGATATAGGTCGTGTTGCTGGTCTGGATCAGCAGTTCCCAGTCGTTGTTGCCGCTCCAGGGATTATACGTCAGATCCTCGGTCGGGATGGCCGTTGTTCCGCCAATTACGATCAGAGTTCCGGCCTCGAAGTGGGTCGCGATCAGATCCATGTTCTGGAACTGATAGATGGCGTTCTTCGCGGTCGTTGTTGCGAGAGAGTCGCCAAAGGCATAATTCCCTAGTTCCGCAGCCGTCATGCGCTCCAGAAGCAGGATTTCCACGTATTCCGTGTCCGCGAGTGTGCCGTTGTCACGATTGAACTCATTCGGAATGACCTTGAAAGATTGGGCAGACGCTGCTGCGGGCAGAAGGGCGCAAATGCAAAGCGCCGCAGCTGCTCCAATGAGCGTTGCCCGAGTCGTAATCGTCGTCTCCCTCATTGTATCGATCCCCTTCAGTTATAGTGTACGGTCCCCGGATACCTTGTGCATGGTCTTCTTCCCAGTAGACGCATGCGCCGCTGACCGCCGTCTGACTTCCGCTACATTCGTCCGTAACAGATTGGACAACCCCGACCGGGAATATCCTTCTTCTCGTTTACCGGGCACGTACCTCCAGGATCCGGAATTTCTCTCACCCGGAAAAGGGCCCAGCAGTCTTTCGTGTGCCATTTCTGTCACTTATGGGGTCAGGCTATGCGGGTCGGCCCACCAATGCAACGGCATTTTTGAAACCTTGAGTCATCTGGCAAGTATGTTTATATTATGCGTATAATATAGAACAAGCCCGAGCCGGAAGCGGCTCGGGCTTGGGGAAGTCGTTTTGGGAGGGGCAGGCGGATTAGAATCCGTACTCGCGCCACTCGTTGACGGAGGAGTTGTTGGTTGTCGGGACGACCGTCCAGACCGGGCCGTGCGGGGTCTCGAAGCCCTCGATGTCCACGTCGGTCACGAAGTAGCCGCGGGACTCGCCCTCGGAGTAAGGGGTCGGATCTGTCCAGGTGTAGGTGTTGCCGCGGAAGGCATCGCCCTTGGCGGGGATCAGGCCGGAAAGCGATTCGCCGGTGCGGTAGTTGCCACCCGGGCCTTCCTTGGCCGCGTAGACCTTGAAGCCCACGTTGTCCATTTCCGCTGCCGTCTGCCAGGTCATCTCGACGCCCTGGCCGGGCTCCATCGAGGTGATCTCAAAGCTCAGCATGTCGACCAGGAGCGGGCCATTCTGCAGCGAATCGATGTAGGTTGTGTTGTCGCCACCATTGGCTGCGCCTGGTGTACATGTCTGTATATCAGACCAATTGTTCGGATCCTGTGCCAGCGACGGATCGACCAGCAACTGCATGCACTTGCCGTTTCCGAACGTGCCGCCGACGTTCTGCACCGAGGCGTTCGTCGCAAACGCGCCGAGGGAGCCACCACCATAGTGGGCGGCGAACCCATCCGGCGAAACGGATGTAGTTGAATAGGGAGGGGTGGTAGTGGTATTCAGCGTGCGGTCAACCCAGACAACGTCCTTGCTTTCCCCGTCCATCGTATTCGCGGTGAGGGAGTTGATATAGGTCGTGTTGCTGGTTTGGATCAGCAGTTCCCAGTCGTTGTTGCCGCTCCAGGGGTTATACGTCAGGTCCTCGGTCGGGATCGCCGTTGTTCCGCCAATTACGATCAGGGTTCCTGCCTCGAAGTGCGTCGCGATCAGATCCATGTTCTGGAACTGGTATATGGCGTTCTTCGCGGTCGTTGCTGCGATAGAGTCGCCGAAAGCGTAATTCCCGAGTTCTGCAGCCGTCATGCGCTCCAGAAGCAGGATTTCAACGTATTCCGTATCCGCCAGTGTTCCGTTGTCGCGATTGAACTCGTTCGGAATCACCTTGTAGGTCTGGGCAGACGCCGCGGTGGGCAGGAGGGCGCAAATGCCAAGCGCCGCCGCTGCTCCGATGAGCGTTGCCCGAGTGCTAATCGTCTTCTCCATCATTGTATCGATCCCCTTAGAATATTGTCAGTGAGCACTGCGTCCTTTGAACCGCATCGGTCCCTTCCCAAAGACCGGTGCAGGCCGCAGACCTCACCAAATGGTCACTGCGATATGCCTTGGCAGCAAGGGAGCGACAAGTATGCCAAGCCGATGCCGCCAGAAATCTACAGTTGCTAGGTTAGCGTTAGAATTGTGAGGGCCGCCCTTTCTCACTGTCAACACCATACGCATATTAAGCCAGAAAGAATATTGCTGAGACTCTTCAGGCTTGGAGCTGGCACCAGCCCTGTTCTCCCCTGTTGACGCCGCATTTTGGCGGGGGCACACAAGAAACACGGATGACGTAACCTATCCTTACATTCCACTTTCCGGTCTATGGGAGTGAATGCTTCGGCCGCGACCGCGTATAGTCTCCAGCGGGCGGAGCATCCGCCACAGTATGTCGACTAAAGGAGAAATTCATGTTCGCATATCGTAAATGCCTGACTGTACTGGCTTTACTTGTTTTGATGGTTCCATTCGCGGTACGGGCCCAGTCCGTCGCTGCCCCCCAGTATGTTCCAGCCAACTTTGACGCAATGATCAGCATCAATGATGCAAACGGCATGTGGAAGTCGATTTCCGCCATGCCGATGCGCGAGAAGGTCGAATCGATCCTCGCCCTGCCTACCATCGCGGACGACGCCGATTTCAAGCAGTTCAAGCTCGATCTCCAGAAGGCCGAACTTGAGCTCGGTTTTGGCCTGAATCCGGACGATCTGCTGGGTAAAGTCCTCAAGGGCCTCGACCTCTACCTGATCCCCGGCGCAGAGGGAGCTGAGCCACAAGTTCTCCTCGCAGCGCGCTTTAATGACGCGGCCAACGCGGGTAAATTGAACGACTACCTGGTCAATAAGATCACGGCCCAGATGGGCGGCGAGGCACCCGAGGGGGCCATTCAGTCCAAGAAGATCGGAACGAACCACGTCACCAGCATCCCGATGTACAAGTTGAACATGGCCCCGGTCGGCGACGTCCTCCTGATGTCGACCTCTGTTCCGACCATCGAAGGCGCTCTCTCGGGCGGCGGCTCGCTGGACAAGGTCGCTGGCTTTGCCAAGGCCTACAAGGAAGTCCAGATGAGCAACTCCCAGGTGCTGATCTTCGGCAAGGGCGAGAAGTTGATGAATCTGGTCACTGCCTACGCGCCCCCCGAGGCTCAGCAGGCCTTGGCGGAACTGAACATGAAGGCCGGCGATTTCTCGGCCACCATGTTGTTCGCTCCCGATCGCATCGAGGCGAACTCCTTCGCCGTCGTCGAAGACGCGGCAGTACAGAAGCTCGCTGCCACCGCAAAGCCGGGTGAACTCAAGACACTCGACTTCGCCGGGTCCGATGTCCTGCTCGGTTGGTCGGGCAACATCTTCGAGAGCGACACGGTCAAGGCCATCATCAACGAGCAGCTTGCCAAAGCCCAGAAATCAAACCCGAACGTGCCCACGCTTGAGATGATCGACGCACAGTCGCAGGGCATGCTCGGCTTCACCGTCAGCGGAGACCTTCTCCCCGCCATCGGCCCGAACGTTGGTGCTTTCCTGAATTCCTTCTCGGTGGCCAACATGATGGCGCCGGACATCGACCTGGCCTTGGTCGGTCAGATCAACAACGACGAGAAGCTGAATAAGGTCCTCACCGGCCTCGAGAACGTGATTGTCGCGCAACTGTCTCAGCAGCAGATGGATCCGAATGCTCCCGCCCCCAAGGTTGTCGAAGAGGCCTACAACGGCGCGACGATTCGTGCCCTGAACGCAACCCCTCCGGGCTCTCCGGTCCAGATGGGCCTCTACAGCGCAAAGGTCGACGGCTATGTCGTCGTCTCGATCACCGAAGCCGGGATTCGTTCCGCGATCGATACCAAGAAGGGCCAGAAGGATGGCCTGAACAAGAGCGCGAAGTTCAATCGTGCCAGCGAATACCTGCCCAGCGCTGCCAACCAGATGTCTATCGTCAACCTCGAAGGCACTGGTAACACGCTCCAGGGCATCGCTCCGATGCTGATGGGTATGATGAGCATGGGCCAGGAAGAGATGCAGATGAGCTTCGCAGTCATCGATCTCGTCAAGAGCCTCGGCACAATGTACAGCAGCTCATCGATGGTTGACGGCGGCCAGAAGGGTAAGATGGTCTTCATGGTTCCGCAGGCGGCCGCACAGTAATCCTCCAGTATCCAACCTGCAGTTTCCTGGGCGCCCGGCGGTATCGTCGGGCGCCTTTATCTTGTGCTTCGATTTCGGCGCGATGCCATGTGTTCGGCGGCCGTTTGGGGAGATTTGGCGGTATTTGGCCGTTTCCCGCGGGCACGAGATTCGCTCCCCAGCCGGCCCTCGGGGCATGAGAAAAAAATCACAAACTTTTCGGTTGAAGTGTCAGCCCCCGCTCTCCTAGACCTCCGGCCCCGCGCGCTGGGAGGTCGCCAGCGCAACGGATGGAATTTTGTCGCGCCGGGCAAATTGTGTGAGCGAAGACAACCGCTGGAGAAAAAACGGCGAGAAGCTGCGCAGGCAGTCCATGGCCCTCGCAATTCCGAGTCTGATACTCGGCGGGCCGCTCGGGGTCGGAGCCGTCGGCTACTTCATCGGGAAGCACTTTGGAGATTCAGCGACTGGTTTCTTCGTAGGATTTGTCCTCGGATTGATTGTCGCCGTTTGGGAAAGCGCTAAGATCTTGCGGGCAATGGCCCGGGAAGACGAAACGGATTCCAAGAAGTGAAGAACCGGGCACTACGTTGGTTGTATTGGAAGACGGGTCTGGTCAGCGCCGCGGTGGCGATGATCACGGCGCTTCAGGTCGATTTCGACTGGGGCTCCCGTTTCGCAATCGCAGCCTTTTTCGGCCTGCTGAACTGGTTTGCTCTTGGCGCAATCCTCGTCGGCCTGACCGAGAAGAACATCGTCAGCCCGCTCATCTGGCTCTCCATCAAGATCGCGCTGCTCGGCACCCTGGTGTTCGCCGTTCTCCCGGTGACCGGCCTGCAGGCAACGAGCTTTCTCTGTGGATTCAATATGTTTCTGATCGTGGCCCTGATGGATTGCATCGGCCAGATCATTGTGGATAGCCGGAAGCAGAATCCGGATGGGCGCCAGATGCCCAAGGACATTCGATCCTTCTTTATGGGAACGGCAACCGATGCCTGAATCGTCACAAGGTGAACACGAGATTCTGCTGGTTCGCGAGAACGCGAACAGCCACGACGCTTCCGACCCCGTTTCGCACGGCGAAGCGACTCTCGGTCACGTTACGGATGCTGCTCACGATGCCACTGCTGCCGTTCACGGTGCGGCCGATGCCGCCCACGGAGCCGAAGCGCACCACGGACGTCACGTCACGCACCCGCCCGAATTGCCGCACTTCGTTCAGATCTGGTGGGAGGCCGAAGCGCAGCAGATGGAGGCCGAAGGGAAGGATCCCTACGGCAATCCCAAGGACGGTCTGACGGTCGCGCAGACGCTGCACGTTGGTCGCCTCGAAGAGCCCGCGCCTTTCGTCGATTACGCGCCTTGGGAAAATAATCTCTTCGCCGGAATAGCCGCTCTCATCATCATCGTGGTCGCTTTCCTTGCTACGGCCCCCTTCCGACGCAGCAAAGACATCGTGATGCGTAAGCCCACGCGTACACAGTCGGCAATGGAAGCACTTGTCGACGGCGTCGACAGTTTCTGTCAGGGCATTCTTGGTAAGGAAAACGGACGGCGCTACATGCCGTACGTCGCTTCCCTTTTCTTCTTCGTTCTGATGATGAACTTCATGGGTCTGATTCCGTTGATGAAGGCCCCGACCGCATCGCTTCTGATTACCGGCAGCCTGGCGCTTTGCACGTTTATCTACTACATGTCCGTCGCGATCTTCCGTTTGGGGCCGTTGAATTACCTGCACCACCTTGCGGGCAGCCCTCCGACGCCGTTCCACAAGAATCTGATTCCGTGGATCATGGCTCCGTTGATCATGTTCATCGAACTGGTCAGCGATTTCTTCGCGAAGCCCGTCAGCCTTGCGCTGCGTCTGTTCGGCAATATCCTCGGCAAGGACATCCTGATGGGTGTTATGCTGGGTCTTGGCTTCACGATTTCGACGGGGATGTTCGGCAGCGCCGGCGAGTGGTTTGGCGTGCCGCTGACCTTCCCGTTCTACTTCCTGGGACTGCTGCTGTCCGCAATCCAGGCACTGATCTTCGCGCTCCTTTCGGCGATCTACATTCTGTTGGTCCTGCCGCACGACGAGGAGCACGAGCACTAACGAAGGGTGGGTGAAACGCCCACAAGATACTGGGTAATCCCGATCGCTTGGGCGAACGGTTAACCGAATAGAATTTGGAACCATTTTACCTCATTGGAGGCTTTTTCGATGCTGGAGACAGTTCAACAAACTCTTGGTATTGCCTATCCCATCGGTTTGGGCATCGCCGCGCTTGGCGCAGGACTTGGCCTGGGCAAGGCCGTCGGCTCCGCTATGGAAGCCATGGGCCGTCAGCCCGAAGCCATTGGCCGCATTCAGATCGCCATGATCATCGGCGCGGCCTTCATCGAAGCTCTCGCCATCTACGCCCTGGTTGCTCCGTTCGTCGCCAAGGCCAGCGGGATGTTCAGCTAAGCATCCGATTGTCTGCGAAATCCTCGCAGGCCATCGGTTGTTTGAAGTGAAGCACGCGCGCTCGAAACCGCTCGCCGGATTCGGCGCAACCCGCACTCTTTACTAGGGACTTCGACCATGAACGGGACATTGTTGTTGGCCGCATCTCCGATGGCGGAGATCGGCGGACAGGTTCTCACCACCATCGTTACCTTCCTCGCCGTGCTTTGGGTGCTGAAGCTCCTGGCGTGGAAGCCGATTCTCGAATTACTCGACCAGCGGCGGGAAACCGTCTCGTCCAAGTTCGAGGAAATCGATCGGAAGATGGGTGAAGCCAACACGCTGATCGCCGACTACGAAGAGCGGCTGAAGCGAATCGACGACGAGGCGCGCGAGCGCCACAACAAAGCCGTCGACGAAGGCCGCCAAATGGCCTCCGAGATTATCGAGAAGGCGCGCCACGAAGCAGAGAGCATCACGGTCAAGGCCAAGCAGGCTATGGACATGGAGCTCGAGAAGGCACGCCTGGAACTTCGCCGCGAAGTCGTCGAGATGACTCTCACGGCCACCGGCAAGCTCCTCTCCGTCTCGGTTGACGATGCCAAGCATCGCCAGCTCGTCGATGACTTCATCGCCGATATGGAGAAGCGGAAGAGCTCATGAGCAGAACTCGAGGAGATCTCGTGGCCGCGAAGAACTACGCCGAAGCGCTTTTCGAAGCCGCCCGTGACAAGGGCATCGACGAGCAAATCGACGGAGAGGCAGCAGCCTTCCTGAAGGCTCTTCAGGACACGCCGCAATTTGTGGCGTTTCTGGAAGGCCCGCACATTCCGCAGGGGAAGAAGATTCCCCACGTGGACAATGTGATGAAGGGGCGCTTCAATGTGCTACTGCGAAACTTCGTTCTGCTTCTTCTGCGGCGCGGACGAATCACTGCTCTCGAAGAGGCTCTCGAGCTCTATCGCGGGCTGTTCGAGAAATCCCGCGGGATCTCTCACGGCCGAGTCACCTCGGCTGTCGCTCTGGACGAGAAACAGCAGGCCGAGCTCAAGCTCGCCCTGCAGAATTTCACCGGGCTCTCGCTCAACCTCGATTACGTGGTCGATCCGGACATCATCGGAGGCGTCGTCTTCAAAGCCGGCGATCTCCTGATCGATGATAGTCTGGAAGGTCAAATGGCCAGACTTCGCACTGAACTGATGAAAGCGCCCGTCAACTGACGGGAACCACTGCCAGCCATCGCTCTCGGGAGTATTAATACCAATGGCAATTCATGCGGACGAAATTGCTTCGATTCTGAAAAAAGAACTCGAAAGCTTCGAAACGGGACTCGACGTCGATAGCGTTGGAACCGTGCTGCGAGTGGGCGACTCGATCGCCACCGTGTACGGACTCAACAACGCCATGATGGGCGAGTTGCTCGAATTCCCCGGCGGACTGAAGGGAATGGTGCTCAACCTGGAGGAGAACTCCGTGGGCGTCGTTCTATTCGGAATCGACACGGAAATCAAAGAGGGCGACACGGTGCGGCGCACCAACCGCATCATGGAAGTGCCCGTCGGAGAAGCCGTCATCGGCCGCGTGGTCAACTCCCTCGGCGAGCCCATCGATGGCAAGGGCCCGATCGCGGCCAAGGAACACTGGCCCATCGAGCGCCCCGCGCCGAACGTTCTCGCTCGTAAGGGCGTGCACGAGCCCCTGATGACTGGTCTCAAGGCCGTCGACTCGATGATCCCCATCGGCCGCGGACAGCGCGAGCTCATCATTGGCGACCGCCAGACCGGCAAGACGGCCATCGCCATCGACGCGATCATCAACCAGAAGGGGCAGGACGTTCACTGCTTCTACGTCGCTGTCGGCCAGAAGGCCTCGTCTGTGGCAGGCGTCGTTGCGACGCTTGAGGAAAACGGGGCGATGGATTACACGACGGTGATCTGCGCGTCTGCCGACGAGCCCGCCTCGCTGCAGTATATCGCACCCTACACCGGCGTTACGATGGCGGAGTACTTCCGCGATCAGAGCAAGCACGCGCTCGTCGTTTACGACGACTTGTCGAAACAGGCCGCTGCGTATCGTACGCTTTCGCTGCTGCTTCGTCGTCCGCCCGGCCGCGAAGCTTATCCCGGCGACGTCTTCTACCTGCACTCCCGCTTGCTCGAGCGCGCTGCCAAGCTCAGCGACGAGTTGGGCGCCGGTTCTCTGACGGCTCTGCCGATCATTGAAACACAGGCCGGCGACGTGTCCGCGTACATTCCGACCAACGTGATCTCGATTACCGACGGACAGATCTACCTCGAACCCGACCTGTTCTATCGTGGCGTTCGTCCGGCCATTAACGTCGGTCTGTCCGTGTCTCGTGTGGGTGGTTCCGCCCAGACGAAGGCCATGAAGGCCGTCGGTGGTAAGCTGCGCCTCGAGTTGGCCCAGTTCCGTGAACTGGAAGCCTTCGCGCAGTTCGGCTCCGACCTCGACAAAGCCACGCAGCAGCAGCTCACGCGCGGTGCGCGCCTCGTCGAGATCCTGAAGCAGGGCCAGTACGCGCCGCTTCCGCTCTCCGAGCAGGTGCTCGAGATCTTCACTGGTACCAATGGCTACGCGGACAGCATCGACGTTGAGAGGACGACTGAGTTCATCACCGGCCTGAAGGCCTATGTGAACGAGAAATATCCCGACATCCTGCACTCGATCCAGGAGCAGAAGGTCCTGTCCGACGACTTGCAGGAGAAGATGCACAAGGCCTGCAAAGAGTATCAGGAGAAGTTCCTGCAGGAAAACGCGTCCGAGTAACCGAAACGGGACCCACACCCTCGCATCAAGGCGATAGGTAACGATGGCCAAGGGAATCAAAGAACTGCGCCGGAGAATCCGGTCGATCAAGAGCACTCGCAAGATCACGCGTGCCATGGAGATGGTGGCGGCTGCCAAGCTGCGCCGGACCCAGGGCGTGATGGAAGCGGCTCGGCCCTTCGCCCGAAAGCTCCAGTTGCTGCTTGGGCGACTCGCCCTCAGCCCGCTGGCGGGGGAGAACGAGTTGTTCGAGAATCGTCAGGATTCCGAACTGCCGACGCTGGTCGTTCTGTTCACGAGCGATCGCGGCCTTTGCGGCAGCTTCAACGCGAACCTCATTAAGACCGCCGAGGTCTACTTGCGCACGCATCCCGATGCGCTGATGGTTTGCGTGGGCAAGAAGGGACGCGATTACTTCCGCCGTCGGCTCAATGAGCGTCTTGTCGATTCCGTCGTCGATCTGGGTGGCCGTGTTGAAGGCTCCACCACCGACGATCTGGGGAATTTGCTTCTGAAGCTCTGGCAGGATCGCCGGGTATCGGAGATCAAGCTGATCGCGCCGCACTTCATCTCGACCGCTTCCAACAAGCCCGAGATCACGCAGTACCTTCCGCTCCAGCCCGAAGCATTCGGACTGTCTGAAGAAGAAGCCTCGCATCCGATCAATTACATTCTCGAGCCCTCGCCCAAGCGTGTGTTCGAGGCGCTGCTGCCGCAGTACCTGCGCAGCAAGATCTACCTGACGTTGGCGGAGACGTTCACCTCCGAGCACTCCGCGCGAATGCTCGCCATGAACAACGCCACGAAGAACAGCGACGAGTTGGTTGGCAAGCTGTCGCTGCAGATGAACAAGGCCCGCCAGGCCGCAATTACGACCGAGATTACTGAGATTGTCAGTGGTGCAGAAGCCCTCGGCTGACGCATCAACCAAAACTGCCGCCCGCAAGGAAAGAGCACATGAAGGAAGGCGTAATCAAACAAGTCATCGGCGCGACCGCCGACGTCGAATTCCCGACGGACCAGTTGCCGGACATTCTGAACGCCCTGCGCGTCATCGATGAAGCCGCCGGAATCGACCTGGTTCTCGAAGTGGCCTCGCACATCGGTAACAACACCGTGCGCTGCGTCTCTATGGCCTCCACCGACGGCCTGGTTCGCGGAATGAAGGTCGTTGATACGGGCGAGCCCATCACCGTTCCCGTCGGCGACCAGGTTCTTGGCCACATCTTCAACCTGTTGGGAGAGCCCCTCGACGATCGCGGCGGACTGGCCGACCCGAAGCAGCGTTTGCCGATTCACCGCAAGTCCCCCGATTTCGTCGATACGCTGCCGGCCACCGAGATTCTTGAGACCGGAATCAAGGTCATCGACCTTCTTTGCCCGTACTCCAAGGGCGGCAAGATCGGCCTGTTCGGCGGCGCCGGCGTCGGCAAGACCGTCGTCATCATGGAGCTGATCAACAACATCGCGAAGGGCCACGGCGGCTACTCGGTCTTCGCGGGCGTCGGCGAGCGTACTCGTGAAGGCAACGACCTTTGGCACGAAATGAACGACGCGGGCGTTATTGTGGATCCGACCGATCCGAAGAACGAAGGCAAGTCCTCCAAGGCCGCCCTGGTGTTCGGCCAGATGAACGAGCCCCCTGGAGCTCGTCTCCGCGTTGCCCTGTCCGCTCTGACCATGACGGAGTATTTCCGCGATGAGCTCGGCCAGGACGTGCTGCTCTTCGTCGATAACATTTTCCGTTTCACGCAGGCCGGTTCCGAAGTTTCCGCGCTTCTTGGCCGCATGCCCTCTGCCGTGGGTTATCAGCCCACGCTGCAGACCGAAATGGGTAACCTGCAGGAACGCATTACCTCCACGCGCAAGGGCTCCATTACCTCCGTGCAGGCCGTTTACGTGCCGGCGGATGACTTGACCGACCCCGCGCCGGCCAACACCTTCGCGCACCTCGACGCTACGACGGTTCTCAACCGTGCTCTGACCGAGCTCGGTATTTACCCCGCCGTGGATCCGCTCGACTCCACGTCCCGAATCAAGGATCCGCGTATCATCGGCGAGCGCCACTACCGCGTGGCCACCGAAGTCCAGCAGACGCTTCAGCGTTACAAGGACCTTCAGGACATCATCGCCATCCTCGGTATGGACGAGCTTTCCGAGGACGATAAGATCACCGTGGCGCGCGCGCGCAAGATGCAGCGTTTCCTCAGCCAGCCCTTCCACGTTGCAGAAATCTTCACGGGCCGCCCCGGCGCCTACGTGAAGGTCGAAGACACGATCACCGCCTTCGAGCGTTTCGTCGACGGCGAGTTCGACGACAACGAGAAGTACCCCGAGCAGGCCTTCTACATGTGCGGCGGGATCGATGAAGCCATCGAAAACGCCGAGAAGATGAACTCCTGACCGAAAGAGTAACCCATGGCTGACTTTCATCTCCAGATCGTGACGCGCCAGCAGGCCGTGTTCGACGAACCCGTCACCGCACTGACGTTGCCGGGCGAGGACGGTTATTTCGGCATCCTGGCCCATCACGCGCCGATCGTCTCGGTGCTCAAGGAAGGCGATGCCGTCCTCCGGCAGGGCACCCGAGAGCAGACCATCCACATCGAGGGCGGATTCCTCGAGATGAGCCACAATCGGGCGACCCTTTTGTGTCATGGTTTGCAGGGATTGCAGGCCGCCGCTGCGGCCTCGGAAGACGAATAGGTCGCCGCGATATCCTCAGTATAACGACAATCTGACGGGCCGAGAGACACCTCTCGGTCCGTTTTCTTTGGCATTCCACGGTCCAATCTGCGGAATTTGCGTACTATCGTACGATTACGCTTTTAGTGCGGGGGAACCGTGTGGATAACCCAAGTACGAATTGTCGCGTGGAAGTGGTTAGGCCTTGAGAAAAAATTCACAAACTGGGCCTTGACTGGCTGCCAGCGCCTCGATTACTTTCCGCCCTGCTTTAGGGCAGGGCAAAAACTTTGACGGGAAACTCTAGCAAAGTTCAGCCAATCTCGCCGCAGAACACCACTTCTGTACCGAGATTGCACAAAAACCCGGCCAGAATCATCGGGAACACCCCTGGGTTCGGCCAAGAATTCGGTAGAACGCCATTTTCTCAGGAGCAGGGCAATGAGTATCGATCTCACCAAGCACGGCATCACCAAAGTTCCTTCGAACATCCGCAATCCAACCGTGGCGAAGCTCTACACACTGGCCCTCGAAACCCCGGGCCACGATCTCGCCCACAACGGCGCGCTGATGGCCGATTCCGTTCCCCGCACCGGCCGCAGCCCCAAGGACAAGCGCATCGTCGAGGAAGATTCCACCAAGAACGATATCTGGTGGGGCAGCATTAACGTTCCCATCAGTGAGAGCTCGTTCGCCTTCAACCGCGGCACCGCGATCAGCTTCCTGAACACCAAGAAGCAACTGTACGTGGTCGATGGTTTCGCCGGCTGGGATCCCAAGCATCGCATCAAGGTCCGCATCATCTGCACGCTGCCGTACCATGCGCTGTTCATGCACAATATGCTGATCCGCCCGACCGAGGAAGAACTCAAGAACTTCGGCGATCCCGACTGGGTCATCTACAACGCCGGCGAAATGTACGCAAACATGGAACTGCCGGAAGTCAAGACCGAGGTCAGCGTAAACCTCAGCTTCAAGCACCAGGAAATGATCATCCTGGGCTCGCTTTACGCCGGCGAGATGAAGAAGGGTGTCTTCACCGTCCTCAACTACGTCCTTCCGAAGAAGGGCGTCCTCAGCATGCACTGCTCGGCCAACGAAGGATCCGACGGCGACGTCGCCCTCTTCTTCGGCCTTTCCGGCACCGGCAAGACGACGCTTTCGGCCGACCCGAAGCGCGCCCTGATCGGCGACGATGAGCACGGCTGGTCCGATGACGGCGTCTTCAATTTCGAAGGCGGCTGCTACGCCAAGACCATCAATCTGTCCCAGGAAAACGAGCCGCAGATCTACAACGCGATCCGCTTCGGCAGCGTTCTGGAGAACGTTGGCTACGATCCGCGCACGAAGGTTGTCGACTATACGGACGTCTCCAAGACCCAGAACACGCGCGTCAGCTATCCCGTCGAGTTCATCGAGAACGCCAAGATCCCCTGCGTGGGCGGCCACCCGAAGAACGTCGTCTTCCTGACCTGCGACGCTTTCGGCGTTCTGCCTCCGGTTAGCCGCCTGACCCCGGGACAGGCGATGTACCACTTCATCAGCGGCTACACGGCCAAGGTCGCCGGCACGGAAGTCGGCGTGACCGAGCCCGAGGCCACCTTCTCCGCCTGCTTCGGCGCCGCCTTCCTGGTCTGGCACCCGACGAAGTACGCCGAGATGCTGGCCGAGAAGATGAAGCAGCATGGCTCGAACGTGTGGCTGATCAACACCGGCTGGACGGGTGGCGCCTACGGCGTTGGCCAACGCTTCAAGCTGAAGTACACGCGCGCAATTGTCGATGCGGTCCTCAGCGGCGCTCTGGACAACGTCGAGTTCGAGACCGAGCCGTTCTTCGGCTTCGCGCTCCCGAAGACCTGCCCGAACGTCCCGACCGAAGTCCTGAACCCGCGCAATGCCTGGCAGGACAAGGACGCTTACGATCAGACGGCCAAGAAACTGGCTGGCATGTTCCGGAAGAACTTCGAGAAGTACGCAGACCAGGCCTCGAAGGAAATCATGGACGCCGAGCCGAAGGGCCAGGCCAAGGCCTGATCTCCTTGGACCAAACTGAAGTCCTCGCCGGCCCCGGGTTCGCCCGGGGCCGGTTTTCTGTCACGACGCACGGCTCTGATTGCCCCCTCCCTGCTTGAGACTGAATACTCCCTCCGGTTTCCCGTAGAATAGCCAGAACGTCTCTTTGCCCGGAGGGCTACTCGATATGTCTTACGATCCCCAGAATCCGCAGTCGCCACCTCCCTATCCACCGGATCAGGGATATGGGTACCAGCAGCCCCAGCCTTGGCCGCAGCAGGTTCGAACCAATACGATGGCAGTCATGAGCCTCGTTATGGGGATCCTCGGATTCTTCGGCCTCGGCTGCATCGGTGGAATCCTTGCCATCATTTTCGCGAATATCGCGGACGATCAGATCGCCAGAAGTCAGAACATGGAAACCGGCGAGGGCATGGCCAAGGCCGGCAGAATCCTGGGGTGGATCAACATCATCTTAGCAGTTGTTGGCATTCTCATCGCCGCGGTCATCTTCCTTTTCGTCATCGTGGGCGCGGCTGCAGCCCCTGCGCTCTCCGGGCAATAGGCGCCCGTCTTCCCCATGGGCGAAAAACTCGCCGCAGTGGTGCATCTCTTGTTGAAACGCCGGGGGGCGTGGGAAGACGCTTGCTCCCGTTTCGGGGCACCCCGTGCCCACTCCCCAAAATGAACCCATCACCAGAGGACCCCATGTCGGAAGATCAGATGAAAGACGCCATGTTCGACGAGGAAAAGAACTCGGACATCCCCGAGGACGAGCCTCGCGAAGAATCCACGGAAGAGGACGACGAGTTCGCCGCCCTCCTGGACCAACACCTCCCGGAATCCGCCCCCAAGACCATGGGCGAGCTCTTCGATGCCACGGTTGTCGGCATCCTCGAAGACGCCGTGCTTCTTGACTACGGCTCAAAGGAAGAAGCCGCCATCGCGATCGGCGAGTTCCTGGATGCCCGCGGCAATCCGACCGTCAACATCGGCGATCGCGTTCGCATCCTGATGACAGGTTGGGATGAGAACGGGAATCCGGATATGAGCTACCGGAAAGCCCGCGCCGCCCAGGCCGTGCGCATGGTTGCTGAAGCTTGGGAGAAGAAGGTCCCCGTGCGCGGCGTGATTTCCGAAGCTGTGAAGGGTGGCGTCGTTGTCGACATTGGCATGCGCGCGTTCATGCCGGGCAGCCATGTCGACCTGTTCCGTGTTGGCGATCTGTCGACCATGGTTGGACAGGATATCGAGGCGCACATTCTGGATTTCGACCCGGACCGCAAGCGCGTCGTGCTTTCTCGCCGTCAACTCCTGGCGGAGCGCCGCGAGAAGAGCCAGTTGGAGTTCCTTTCCACTGTCGCCGCCGGCCAGAATCTGAAGGGCAAGGTTCGTGACGTCTTGGACTTCGGCGCATTCGTTGAACTCGAAGGCGGCGCAGAGGGCCTTGTCCCCCGCAGCGAACTATCCTGGGATCGCGCCAGCCATCCCAGCGAGATCGTTGCACCCGGCCAGGAAATCGACGTCAAGGTTCTCGATGTTTCACCCGAAACGGGCAAGATCACGCTTTCTCGCAAGCGCCTGAATCGCGATCCGTGGGAGACGATCAACGACATCTTCCCCGCCGGCTCCACCGTGAAGGGCAAGGTCGTTGGAATCCAGAGCTTCGGCGCCTTCGTTCAACTCCAGGAAGGCATTACCGGCTTGCTCCACGTCTCCGATCTGTCCTGGGAGTCCAGCGAAAAGAAGGTCGAAGACGAGTTCCAGGTGGGCGACGAAGTGACCTGCCAGGTCATTGAAGTCGACCAGGAGAAGAAGCGTCTCTCCCTAAGCCTGAAGCACCTCTCCCGCGATCCGTGGATGGACATTGAGGCCCAGTACCCGGTCGGTACGCGCCACAAAGGCACCGTCACCGGCCTGCGTGAGTTCGGCGCTTTCGTGAAGATCTCCGACAATGTTGAGGGACTTCTGCACATCAGCGATCTGAGTTGGACCACGCGGCCGAACCACCCGAGCGATCTCCTGAAAGAAGGCCAGGAGATTGAAGTCGTGGTTTTGGAGCTGGACCGTAACCGTAGGCGAATCAGTCTTGGAATGAAGCAGCTCAGTGAGTCCCCATTCCAGGGATTCGTGGATGCGCATCCCGCCGGTTCCGTCGTGAACGGCAAGGTCACTCGCGTCGCCGGCTTTGGCGCATTCGTCGAAGTCGCCCCCGGCGTCGAGGGTCTAGTCCATATCAGCGAGCTCGACGTTGCCCGCGTCGAATCGGCCGAGAAGGTCGTCCGCGTGGATCAGGAGATTCCCGTCAAGGTTTTGAAGATCGACCCGGACAAGGGACGGATCTCGCTGTCTCGCAAGCAGGCTCTTGACCAGATCGAGCGCGAGAATATCAAGCAGTACATGAAGAAGGAAGACGAGAAGACCGTCGGCTCCGGCCTCGGCGATCTGTTGCGTGCCGCGATGGAGAAGAAGGGGAAGAAGTAAGTTCCCGTGACCGCCAGACTTCGAACGTTCCTGCGCCACGACGGCCCGCTTCTGCTGGTGCTCGTCGTGGCGCCGGTTCTTTATTGGTGGCCGTTACTGGCGGGATACCTGCCCGACTTCATGGACGTTGTCGCGCAGCTCTATCCCATGCGCCTCGAAGCCGCCCGCCAGTTCCACAGCGGCACGCTTCCGCTTTGGATGCCGACCCTCTTGTCCGGCACGCCGCTGGCCGCCGACCCACAGATCGCTGTCTGGTACCCACCGCTCTGGCTGCTCTTCCTGGTGCCAGGCGTTCTGACGAACGGACTCGTCATTCTATTTCACTACGTCTGGGCCGGGTGGGGAATGTACGCCTGGACCCGCCGCTTGGGCCACTGGCGAAGCGCAGCGCTTTTCGCGGCGCTGGCTTTCCAGTTTGGCTCGATGATGGTCAGTCGAATCGCTCTTCAGCCGCATCTCTTCGCCGTCGCTTGGGTGCCTTGGATTTTCCTGAGCGCTGAGTTCGCCGCCCATGCGGCTGCGCACCAGAGGCGCGGTGCCTGGCGCAGCGGGGGAGTGCTCGCGGCCTCGGTCTTCATCGCGCTGCAATTGCTGGCCGGAGCGCCCCAGATCAGCTACTACACCGCAATCCTCTTGCCGATCTATTGGCTCGGTCGCGCATTCCAGCAAGCCCCCAAACGGCGCCGAGGACGCGTGCTCGCTCTTGCCGCCGCTCAAGGCCTCGCAGCCGGTGCCCTCGCGGCTGCGCTGGCGGCAATCCAGTTGCTTCCGACGCTCGATTTTCTCGATCAGGCCAGCCGCGGCGAGATCGGCCTCGATCAACTTCGCACGCAAGGCCTCGGAGGATCCTTCCTGTGGACTTCGCTGATTGGTTTCTCCGGTACGCCGCTTGAGGACACTGACTCCATCAATGCGATCGGCTTCGGAGCACTGGCGCTCATCCCGTTGGCACTCTTCCGCCGAAAGACCGCGAAGCCGGCGATTCTGCTTCTTGTGATCGGCGTGCTCAGTTACGTGTTGGCACTGGGCGTACTGGCACCCGTGTGGGCGAAGATCCTTCCGCTGTACGACGGGTTTCACGCACCGCGGCGAGCGCTCATCATCTGGTCCGTTGTCGGACCGGCGGCGGCCGGACTGGGCGCAGCGAATCTGATCGTGTTCTTCCGTCGACGGCGACTTCCGCGCATCGCAGCGATCGCGGCCTTGATGATTCTGCTCGGCGGGGGAGTGTGGATTCTGCCGCGCCTCGAACGCGTCTTCACAACGCCGGAGCGATTCGATCCCGATCCTGAGATCGCCTCGATCATCCGCGACAGCGGGCGGCGTTTCCTGACGCTCGATCCCACGATGGCGTACTCCTACGATTCGCGCCGACCGGACTTCGGCCTGTCGCTGTTGCCCGATCTCGCGGCGTGGCAAGACGTGCAGGATGCGCAAGGCTACAATCCGCTTCTACTCGAACGGTATGCTGTCGCCACGCGATTTGGATCCGGCCGAGTCATCCAGTTGTACCCTTCGCACGGCGCATTCATGACGAACCCGAACTCGAACCTGCTTCGCGTGCTCGCCGTGCAGCACCTGGTTGGAAGGTGGGATTACTTCCGTCCCGAGTACCGCTTCCCCGGGACGGGTGGCATTGGAATCGAGCAACTCGCGCAGAATGTGGAAGTCATCGTCGACAACCCCCGCTGGCCGCTTTCGCGTTTCAAGGAAGACCGACCGATGGCGTGGATCGTTCCGCGCGCCGTGGCGGTAGAGACGCCCGAGCAAGCCCTTCGCGGAGCCATGGCCAACGACCCTTACGAAATCGCATTCGTCGAAAGCGAAATCGCGCCTTGGCTCCGAGGAGCCATCCCTGCCGTGACATCCGCGGAGTGGGTTGATGCGCGAACATTCGATGTGACTCTGGAGTCGCCACTGCCCGACATCGCGACGGTCGTCGTCTCAATTCCATGGTGCCGTGGCTGGCAGGCAGAGAATGAAAATGGAGACCTGCTGGAACTCGTCCCGGCGGACGGAGTCATCATCGGCATCCTCGCCGATCCTGGCACCACGATGATTCGCCTTCGCTACGAGCCGAAGTCTTTTCAGCAGGGCGTCATGATCACATTCGGCGCACTCCTCCTCCTCGGCGCCGGCCTGGCCAAACGCCGGCGCGAGTGTTACTCGCGATAGGGATAGGCGCGCACGAAGTGACCGCGCAATACCCCCGGAATCAAGACTATCACGGCCACTCCAACAACGAGTGCGAACAAGACTGTCAGGAAACTGACGAAGATCACAGCGGTTCTGCCCCACGGTGCCACCCACAATGCGATGATTAAGACCGCCTCCTTTAGTAGCCAGACAATGCCAAGGGCAGGCGACGAGAATAGCACTGCGAGAGGTTCTGTCCAGTAGGAGAGGTCCTTGTTCCGCCGACACGCCTGGAGACAACAGCCCCAGACAACTCCGTAACACCAGAAGGTTGCTGGCAGCAGGCATGCCGCGCCAACGAATAGCCCCACGAAGACCTTAGAGATCAGGTTGCTGGGGACGATCGGTCCCACAATCCAGCCCCCCACAATGCCGACTCCCCCCATCGTAATCGCAGCATTCAAGGCCCACTGCGACGTTCTCTTCGTTCGCTCTGCCAGATCGTGCGCAGTCGCTGCGCCGGCCAGCGTTAAGTCCCGCCGGCGCGTGGGATTCAACTCGCGGCGCATTCCGTGACACAGCAAGCCCGCTATCATCGACAGACTGCCGAAGAGCATGATCACGAAGGAGATCATAGCCACAGTCATCGTGCATCCCTACTCGCGATACGGATAAGCGCGCACGAAGCGAGCCTTCATCCGCTGGGGGAAAGCAAAGATGAGGCGGGTCGTGAGCCAGAAGGCAGTGATTACCAAGGGAAAAGCCAGGATTTCCCCGAGTTTCGTCGAGATAACACTCCACAACAACATGGACAGCAGAGCCCAGGGCAAAAGAACCAAGACGACGGCCGGCGAAGACAGCAGAATGGCGACAGGCTCCGTCCGATGCGGCAAATCCTGATTCTTCTCGCACGCCTGCGCGCAGTTCCATGCGATGATCCCCCAACAGACAGGAAGAGCAGGAAGGAGGCAGATGGAACCCATCAGGATGGGACCGAGGAACGCGTTGAAGGCACGCAGTAGAATTCCCTCAGAAATCCCTGCCATTGCCAGGAAGATGAGCGAGTAGATCGCGATCAAACCCCCTCCGACCACAACAGCGGGTAGCATGATGGAACGCCTGATCGTCTTCCGTAGCCGCTCCTTCAGATCGGCCTCATTGTCTGCGCACGCCATGGTGACGTCGCGGCGGCGCGTCGGTTGAACCTCTCGGCGCAGGCCGTGGCAGGAAATTGCTGCGAACGCCGTCAGCGTTCCGATCCATACAACGAAGAATATGATCGCGCTGCCCATCTCCGCGCTCCTCGACTCTGTCTACACCCATTGCTCCAGGGCGCCACCCAAAATCCACGCGCGTTTTTCACTGTTGTCCGTTTTCTTCTTGGTCCCAACTGCTCGCTCGACTACAACGAAACAGAATCGAAGTCTCGCTGTCGGAAGGAGCCTCCTCGCCCCATGTCCTCTCCCGAACGTCGTCGCCTCCCACGAGTCCGTTGCCGCTTTCGCGCTGAGCTCTACATCCTCTTTCCAGAGGAGACATTCCGCCCGATCCCCTACATGTGCCAGGTTGCAGACGTTTCACAGTCCGGGATGAAAGTTCAGGTTCCGAACCTTCCCCAGGACCAGTATCGGCTCCTGCTTACCTCTGTTCGGTTCGCACGAATCATCGTTCGGGGCGGCGAGCGGAAGGCGAAAGTCTATTGTCGGATCGTGTGGATCGGCGAGCGGAAGGACTCTGACGGACGGGGATTTCACGAGCTGGGGCTCTTTTTCGAGAAGAACGAACGGAACACCCAGCCCGACATCCAGTTCATCGTTGAGCGGGCCCGAGAGGCTGGAAACGCCGATTCCGGCGAGCTATCGCCCCACCAGACATTCCCGGAAGGCGATGAATAAGCGCTTCAACACCGCGCGCGGGTCGATTTTCGTCGGTTTTTCACAATTCCCCTAAATTCCCGAATTGACCGGCCCGGTCAATTCGGATAGGAATTAGACCATAAATTGGTCCGGTATTCGCACGTGTGGTTGTGCATGAGGCGTTTTGTCGATACCTGCGCCTCGCCGGCCAAGGCCGAAGGAGTACACTTCGACATGAGCCAGAGTAACCGTCGCACCCACCTACGCGAAACGTGCCTGCTGCCCGCTCAACTGGCTTATCTGCAACCAGGGGGCGAGCTGCGTCCCCACACCTTCCTCGTCATGATGTCCGATGTTTCCACTGCCGGGGCGCGTTTGCGCTGCCCGACCGGCGCTGAAAACTGGATGCCACGCGAAGGAGGTATCGCCCTCCTGACGCTCGGCGATGGTGCATGTCTGCACCAGATTTCCTGCCGAGTCGTCTGGCGTTCTCCGCGCAATCCGGATCAGGGACGCAAGTACGATGAACTGGGGATCGCTTTCGATATTCGCGATCCATCATCGCAACGAAGCGCAGAATATGTGCTGACTCGTGGACGCCAATCCACACCGCGCCCCATCACGCCTTACGCACACACTTGAGGCTCGACAACAGACCCCCTGACGGGCCACCGTCCCACGGCATCCAACCGTAGGCGGGAGCACGGTCGTGACCATTGGGGATCGTCTTTCCATTGCAGTGTTCAACACGGCCCATCGCTGGATCGGCGAGGCGGCCGGGACGGATCTGCTTGCGCGCGAGTTGGCCGATCGCGGTCACCGCGTGCGCATGGTCGTTCCGAACCGTGGTTGGCTCTCGAAGAACCTGCGCGAGACGACCTATCCGATCATGCGCGTGCCCTGGCGTCTCGCCGGTGGCAGGGGAGCAAATCGCCCGCGTCAGTACCGCGCCGTGGCACGCTTCCTTCGCAAGTTCCGCCCGGACATCATCCATGTCGGTCGCGGTAAGGAGCACTGGTGCGTGGCGCTGGTCCGCCCGTTCGCGACGCCCTCCAGCCGGATTGTTCGGACGCGTCATGTTGTTCTGCCGATGAAGCAGAGCGTTGCGAACCGGTGGCTCTTCCGCCGATGTACGGACGGAGTCACGGCCGTCTCGCAGGCGGCTTTCTCCGGCCTGGGAGACTTGGGCGACTGGCTGCCTGATTCACGCCGTCGGGTCGTTCTTGGTGCCGTCGATACAACGCGATTTCGGCCGGATCGGCGCGATCCGGAACTGCGCGCCTCGTTGGGCGCTCCGGGCGACGAGATTCTGATCGGGTGCCTGGGCCGCTGGCAGCGCATCAAGGGCCACGACATCTTCCTGCCCGCCGTTGCGCGTGTAGCGGCTCGCCATCCCAATGTTCGAGTCGTCGTCGCGGGCCGCAAAATCACATTAGATCATCCGCGCCAACGTGAGTTACATCAACAATCCGGCTTGGGCGACCGCGCCCACTTCCTCGGGATGCTGGACGATGCCGCACCACTTGTCGCCTCGTTGGACATCGGGGTGATCGCTTCCCGCGGCAGCGAGGGATTCAGCCGAATTGCCGCCGAGTACGCCGCCAGTCGCGTTGCTATTGTCGCGACCCGCGTTGGAGCACTTCCGGAGATTTTCGACGATGGCGAAACAGGCCTTCTCGTTCCGCCCGAGAACGTGGATGCGATGGAAGAAGCTCTCGAGCGCGCCGTCGCCGATGTGGAACTTCGCAGGCGTCTGACTGACCAGGCCCACGAGCGTCTTGTTCCGATGTTCTCTCCCGCGCGCATGGCCGAGGAAATCGAGGCGCTCTACTACGAGACGCTCGCCGCACGATGACGCATGGGCGGCGCGAACGCCCAACAACCCCCACTCGCCCCTTGCGCTGCCCGCCCGTGTCCGTTTCCCTGAAGGGGAATGTGCGAAGAACACACCCAGGTGATCTGAACATGACGAAACGCGAATGGCTGGAACCAAATGGCAGTGGCGGCTTTGCGTGCGGGACGGAGCACGGCGAGATTCAGCGCTTCTGGCACGGCCTGCTCTGGGTCGCTCGCAAACCACCCACGGCACGCGTGCGTCTCGTTGCGGGACTTGAGGAGTATGCCCTCGGCGATGACGATAAGCGCATCGCGCTGACGGATACTCTGCAGGGGACCGAGTGGTCAGATCCTGAACTGGAGGCCACTTTCTACGCGCATCCGTTTGCTACGTGGACCTGGCCGCTGCCGGGCGGGGGGACGCTCGTAAAGCGCGTCTTCATGCCGCGCTTCAGCGATGCCGTTGTCGTCCAGTACGAACTCGACGGCGAAGTCCACGGGTCCAAGTCGCAGACTCTCGAACTGCGTCCGATACTTGGGCACGATCCCGGAGTGAAGAAGTGGCCAAAGGCTGGCAAACTCGGTTCCATCGATGGCACGACCCTCAAGGTCGTGTCTGCGTCCCAACTAATCGCGGGCGACGCACAGACCGAAGGACCATTCGCCGTCGTGCACGCGATTGAGGCGGACTGTGAAGAGAACGCTGTCGGAGACCTCTGGAAAGCGCCATCGTTCCGCTTCACCGTTGAGCCCGACATGCCGACGTGGATCGTGTTTACCAGCAAGAAGCCCGACTTCGAACCCGCCGAGGCGTTCCACCAGGAACGCTCGCGCCGCGCGCAGTTGGAAATTCCTGGCCTCTCCGGCTCGGACTTGTTGACTGCTTCGCAGCGCAACAGCCTGGCGAAGGCCGCGGACGATTGCGTCGTTCGTCGCCACGATGGGCGTTATACCATCCTGGCCGGCTATCCTTGGTTCACGGACTGGGGACGCGATACGATGATCTCTCTCACCGGGCTTTGCCTGCTGCCGTATCGGTTCGAGGATGCGCGTTCGATCATCTCGCACTTCCTCGACCACGCGAACAAGGGGATCATCCCTAACCTCTTTCCCGAGGAAGGCGGCGACGAGCCCCAGTTCAATACGATCGACGGGACGCTGTGGCTCTTCGAAGCGGCGTTCCGCTACGCGCGGGCAACCGGTGACTGGTACTTCATCAAGGACAACCTGGATAAGCTTGCCGACATCATTCGGTGGCATCGCGAGGGGACACACTTCGGGATCAAGGTCGATCGCGACGGATTGCTTCGCGGCGGCGATCCGGGCAGTCAGTTGACCTGGATGGATGTGAAGGTGAACGGGGAAGTTCCGACGCCGCGCCATGGCAAGCCGGTCGAAATCCAGGGCCTCTGGTACAACGCGCTGACATTGCTCGCGGACGCTGAGTTCGAGCTCGGCATCGGCGGCGAGACCGTGGCCGAGTGGCGCGTGATGGCCGAGCGCTGCCGCAGCGCCTTCGCCTCCCGTTTCTTGATCGATGGAGCCGATCACCTGGCCGATGTTGTCGATCGTGACGGGCCGGGCACGCGGGACGAAACGATCCGCCCCAATATGATCATCCCGTTCGGCCTGACAAACAACATCATCCCGTCCTATCACCGCGCGAATGTACTTCGAGCTGCGGCACATAAGCTCTTGACTCCCAGGGGTCTGCGAACGCTCGATCCGGATCATCCAAACTATCATGGGATCTATTGCGGCGATCGCCTGGCGCGTGATCGGGCCTACCATCAGGGCACCGCATGGATGTGGTTGTTGGCGCCGTACCTGGCCGGCGTGCACTCCGAAGGCGATCGTGTTCGTGAACTCCGGTCCGCTGTTCCAGGCCTGATCCGCGAGCTTCTGGAGCATTTCCACAACGAAGGCTGCATGGAAAGCTGCTCCGAAATCTTCGACGCGGATGCGCCCCATAAACCGCGGGGCTGTTTTGCCCAGGCGTGGTCCGTCGCGGCCCTCGTCGAGGTCCTGACGCACGACTGGAAGCGCTGAGAAAAGCCACACGCTAGCGACACGTGTCTCTTCTTGCCTGAACCTTTGGATCCATTTGCCTTACGGGCAGGGATTTTTAGGGGCGGAAATAGTTTGCATCGGACAGCCCGGTTGTGCTCCAATCAATGACTGCACCGTGAGTATTTCGATCCCCGCTGACGACCTGGTGAAGATGACGAAGCAGCCACCGCCTGAAGAGGCATTCCGCAACGATTTGCGCGAACTCCTGCAGAAAGTCGCACAGGGAGACTACAACCCCGAATCCGCCGTGGACCAGGTTCGCGACCTGATGGTCAAGGATCTCGGTTACGCGAAGGTGGACACGCACCGGCTCGCCCGTCGGGGACGTCCGGAAGCCATTTTCGGCCAGGGCAAGACCGCCGCGCAGATCATCGACATCGCAGAGGCACTCGTGCAGGCCGGGCAGAATGTCCTGGTTACGCGGCTGAATCCTGGAAAGCTGGATGAAGTCGCGGAGGCATTCCGGGGCTGGAAGGCCCAGCGAAACGACCGGGCGCGCACGTTGCTGGTCACTGTCAATGAACCACCTCGCAAGAGCGGCACTGTGGGTGTGGTTTGCGCCGGCACGACGGACATTCCCGTTGCGGAAGAGGCTGCTGTGACGGCCGAGGCGCTGGGAAGTCCCGTCGAGCGATTGTACGATGTGGGCGTTGCGGGGATTCATCGATTGTTGCGCCATCGCGAAGCACTGGAGCGCCTGCGCGTCCTCGTCGTCGCCGCAGGCATGGAGGGGGCACTTGCCTCCGTTGTGGGTGGGCTGGTGCGCGCACCGGTCATCGCAGTACCGACCAGCGTTGGGTACGGCGCCTCCTTCGGAGGGTTGGCGGCCCTGCTGGGAATGCTGAATAGCTGCGCGCCGGGAGTCTCTGTCGTGAATATCGACAACGGCTACGGCGCCGGTTACCTCGCCGACGTCATCAATGAAATTGGCGAGGTTGAGGAAGACAAACCAAACGCACCATCCGGAGAATCGATCTGATGGATATGGCGCGCGTGATCGGAACACTGTGGTGTTCCGTCAAGGACCCGGCACTCGACAATCTGCGACTTGCAATCGTTCAGCCGATCAATCATCGGCTCGAGGACATGGGTTCGCCTGCCGTTGCAATCGACCAGCTTAATCGCTCCGAAGGCGAACTGGTCTACATCGTTCGCAGTGGCGATGCGATGTTTGCACACTACGGCACGCACTACGCGCCGACGGACTGTGCCATTGCCGGCATCGTTGATTCGTTGAACGTCGAGGGCATGGAAGGTAATTCGACATGAGAGTCGCCCGCGTAGTGGGGAACCTTGTTTCTACGTTCAAACTCCCCGCCTACGAGACCCGCAAGCTGATGGTTGTCGAGGAACTGGGGCTGGATCACGAGCCCCTGGGCAAAGTGACGATGGCCATCGACTACGTGGGTGCCGGCCCCGGGGACACAGTTCTCGTCGGCGCCGCACCGGGCCTGGCATCGCTGGTCTTTCACGTCGAACGCGCACCCATCAACGACTTGATCATGGGAATCGTCGATCGGGTCGACTCCGGTGGAGTACACGAGGCATACGGGAACAGTGTTCGATAAAATCGATTTCTTGAGAAAAAAGACTCCTCCGCCGCTTCCCCCCGGCGCGAAGCCCTTCGATCAGGGCGCGATCGAGAAGATTCTCGGCACGCGCTGCGAGAAGGACTCGTTCGTCATCGTGGAAGATACGCGACGTTTCCTGGCTCCGGGTGTCAGTTGGCGACGCCGTCGCCTTGGGTGGTCCGACCATTTCACGGGCGAGGACATGGGTCTTTGCCTCAACGAGTTGCGCGTCGAGAGCGGCTTTCCGGCCAAGCTCCAGCCCAGCATTGCCATGGCCTATCCCGGGCTGCTGGACATCGATGCGATCGAGTATGCGTACTGGCAGACGCACTGGGCGGCCGGCGCGCTGCGCGGTCAATCCCCCGGGGAGAAAGAATCGCGCCTTTTCGTCAATATGCGCGCGCTGACTTGCTCGAAGTCCGGCGCTCCGCGCGGTCCGTGGGAAGATCTCGAAGCTCTTCAGCTCAGTGTCGATTCCGGCGAGTGGAACGACGATCTGCTCGATCTGATTCCCACGATGCAGCCAAGCCTGAGACGCTTCAACGGATCACAGTTGGAGGTCGCGCGCTACCTGCCGGCCTATCCGCCCTCCTGGTCCGTCCAGGCAGATGCGAACGTGCTGGCGGCGACGAACGGCGGGTACTTCCTGAATTTCCCCGAAGAATACGAGGACGATTTGAGCGCGCTGCATCAACCCATCGGCGCGTTGTATGCCGACGGGATGCTGCACATGCCTCCGTGGATCGAGCGTCCCTGCGCGGTGGAGTGGCGAGACGGCGTTCGCCGGATCGAAGTTCTCGGTCCGCAGAACCTGACAATGTGCGTGAATGATAACGGCGTATTCCAACTGGTCTCAGGCATTCAGGAGCCAGAAGCCGCCGCAACGGTGTGGCGCGAATTCGATGGCCCGATGCCGAGTGTCGAGCCTGGCGAACCGGTCGTCGACCTGGTGTTCTCGGGTACTGGACTCGCCAAGGTTGCCGCTCCGGGCACTGCTCATCCTCCCATCGGAGGGGCGATTGTACGCCTGATGGGCTCCCTGGCTGCTCCCTGGCAGGAGTGGCTGGATGATCCCGGGCGGGCGCCATTCCCGAAGTGGGAGCTTCGCCTGATCACTTCCCGCGACATGGCTCTCGACTGGGTGATGGCATCCGGGCCGAAGTTGCTTTCAGACGGCCGCGTGCTTGACGCGGACGCATTGCTGTCGCCTTGGGCGGCGGGGGAGTTCCGCCCGAATGGCCCGCCACCGAGTCGCTATCCCTACGATGCCGATCGTACTCGCGGTCCCCGAACGGCCATTGGCCTGACGACCAGCGAAGACTGGGTGATTACCGTGATCGATGGACGGACCGATATGGCTCACAGTGTGGGCCTGACACTGTGCGAGCTCGCCCGCCTGATGCATCACCTCGGCTGCTATCATTCGATGAACCTGGACGGCGGCGGCTCGAGCGTCATGGCGATCGAAGGCATCAGCCAGCTTGACCAGTTGAGGCCCGGCATTGCCAGTTCCGTCACGAACATCCCCTCCGACCCCGGATCGCGGGAACGCATTCTGCCGGTGGCACTGACGGTCGTCAGCAACCCTGGAGGATGATCATTCAGAGGGTTTCCGTGTTCTAGAAATCGGTTCCGGCTGGATTCCGGACCGGTCCCCCTTCATTTCCCCCCGAATTTTGGTTGATCCTAATGGCGCATGAGGGGGTTGGATAGACCGTTATTTTCTTGAGGAGACGCCCATTGCTAAGACCGGATTTTAAGCGCCGCCCGCTTCCAAGCTGGCGGATGATCAGCACGATTCTGTTGGGTACGCTGATCTGGTTCTTGACTGTACAGTCGACTGGCTTTGGCCAGAATGCTGTCGAAGAGAACTTCCCCGATGACACCGTCCAAGAGATCGAAGCTGCCGTAGCAGAGCATGGTTCCCTGGCTGATGAGGAACATGCACTGGTTGAAATGGAAGCCGAACACGGCGAAGAACACAGCGCCGGTCACTCCGATCCCATCGCGCTCGTGCTTCTCGAGCTACTCCTTGTATTGCTCGCAGCCAAGATTGGTGGGCACTTCGCTGAGAAGTTCCATCAGCCGGCGGTCCTCGGCGAACTTCTGATCGGCGTTGCGATCGGATCGGCCACGCTCTTCTGGGATGGCAGCGCCTTATCCCAGACGATCCACGCCGTGCGCGAAGAGGGATCCTACTTGGACATGGTCGCTCGCCTGGGTGTCGTCCTGTTGCTGTTCGAGGTCGGCCTGGAAACGAGTGTGAAGGAGATGATGAAGGTCGGCTGGCTGTCGTTTATCGTCGCCGTCGTCGGCGTTGTGGCTCCCTTCCTGATCGGCTACGGCGTCAGCGTTGCTCTGATCACGGATTTCCCTCCGGGCCTTCCACCCGGCCACGGCCACATGTTCGTCGGTGCCATTCTCTGCGCCACCAGTGTTGGCATTACAGCGCGCGTGTTCAAGGACCTGGGCAAACTGCAGACTCGCGAAGCCAAGGTGATCCTTGGTGCGGCTGTGATAGATGACGTCATCGGCCTGGTTATCCTGGCGGTGGTCGCCGGCATTATCGTCGCAGACGAGAACGGGGTGGAAGCCAGCGTCGTCACGATTGCCAGCATCACCACGCTGAAAGCCATCGTCTTCCTCGGTCTGGCGATCTTCCTGGGGCTGAAGTTGGCGCCGTACGGATTCCGTCTGATGGCGAAGCTTCGCGGCGCTCATCTGCTAGTGGCGACAGCGCTGATCTTCTGTTTCCTGCTTGCCTATCTGGCCAATGCGGTCGGTCTTGCGACGATCGTCGGTGCCTTCGCGGCCGGCCTTGTTCTGGAAGAATCCCACATCCGCCCGTTCTTGACGGGCGATGACGAGGAACATGCACATGACGCTCTTGGCCACCAACTGCACCCGCTCTCCGCCCTGGTTGTGCCGGTGTTCTTCGTTCTGATGGGCATCCAAGTGCAGCTCGAGACCTTCGCTCAAGTGGATGTGCTCGTGCTGGCCGCGCTTCTAACCGTTGCAGCCATCGTCGGTAAGCAAGTCTGCGGTCTGCCCATCAAGGGTGGTATCTGGTCGAAACTGACCGTTGGTTTCGGGATGATCCCTCGTGGCGAGGTCGGCCTGATCTTCGCCGCCATCGGTCGCGGCCTGGGCGTTGTCAGCCCATCAGTCTTCTCCGCGGTCGTGATCATGGTTATTGTGACCACTCTGATTACGCCGCCGCTCCTCCGCGTTTCGATGTTCCGGATCCCGGAAGAGTCGCACTGATCAGTCGCAAAACCGAAGAGAACTCCTGCGGCCGCCACGCACTTTTTCGTGGCGGCCGCGTTCGTTGGCTGGTACCCAAAGAGCGCTTTGTCATAACCGGGAGATGGAATCATGATCCAGGAACGTGTGAAATCGATTCTCAACCGCACCGATTACGGGGCGGAAGTCACTGTGCAGGGCTGGGTGCGCACCCGGCGCGACTCCAAGGGCGGATTCTCGTTCATCGAGATCAACGACGGGTCGTGCATGCGTGGCATCCAGGTGATCGCCGACGGCGCGCTGCCGAATTACGAGAGCGAAATCAAGAAGCTGACCACCGGCTGTAGCGTCGAGGTCCTCGGCGAACTGCGCGAGTCTCCCGGACAGGGACAGTCTGTCGAAGTCGGCGCGAAGTCCGTCAAGGTACTCGGTTGGATCGACGATCCGGACACGTATCCGCTGGCGAAGAAGCGCCACACGATGGAGTACCTCCGCGAAGTCGCACACCTGCGGCCGCGCTCGAATACCTTTGGCGCGATCGCACGCGTGCGGAACGCCTTTGCGAAGGCCACGCACGACTTCTTCCAGGAACGCGACTTCATCTACCTCCACACGCCGATTGTCACCGGTAGCGACTGCGAAGGCGCCGGCGAGATGTTCTGCGTGACGACGCTTGACCTGGACAAGCCGCCCCGTACGGACAAGGGGCAGATCGACTTTGCCCAGGACTTCTTCGGCCGTCGGACGAACCTGACCGTCAGCGGTCAGCTTTCCGCCGAAACCTACGCCCTGGCGCTTTCGAACGTGTACACGTTCGGCCCGACGTTCCGCGCCGAGAACTCGAACACGTCCCGCCACCTGGCGGAGTTCTGGATGATCGAGCCGGAGATGGCTTTCTGCGATCTGCAGGGCGACATGGATTTGGCCGAGGAGTACATCAAGTACCTCTTCCGCACGATTTTGGACAAGTGCCCCGAGGACATGGAGTTCTTCAACAAGTGGATCGACAAGACGGCAATCGAGACACTGAAGCACATCATCGATACGCCGTTCGAGCGCCTCACCTACACGGAAGCGGTCGATATCCTGGAGAAATCCGGCGAGAAGTTCGAATACCCTGTGAAGTGGGGGCTCGATCTGCAGTCGGAGCACGAGCGCTTCCTGACCGAGAAGCACATCAAGAAGCCGGTGATTCTTTACGACTATCCCGCAGAGATTAAGGCCTTCTACATGCGCCTCAACGACGACGAGAAGACCGTTGCCGCGATGGACGTGCTGGTGCCGAAGATCGGAGAGATCATCGGCGGCAGCCAGCGCGAGGAGCGCACGGATGTCCTGATCCGTCGCATGAAGGAGTGTCACCTGGATCCGAAGGATTACTGGTGGTACCTGGACCTGCGGCGCTACGGCAGTGTGCCCCACGCCGGCTTCGGGCTGGGCTTCGAACGCATCATCCAGTTCGCCACCGGCATGGGCAACATCCGCGACGTCATTCCGTACCCGCGCACGCCAAACTCTGCCGAATTCTGACCCTTGGCAGAGAAATCTGCGTTTTCGATGTAACCTTTTCGATTCTCCTGCGTAGTTATCGGGTGCAGGCCACGAACGCTGGAACGTGATCACGTTTCGCCTCACCCGATTCTACGAAGGAGAAGACCCATGTTCTTCCCACGGCTGATCCCCGCTCTTGGCGTCCTACTGACGCTCTGCTCTATTTCCATCTCGTATGCACAGGACAACCTCCTGGCCCTGGCGCCGGAGGAGGCGGAAATCGTCGCCCGCCTGGATGTTCGCAGCGCCATCGATTCCCCGCTCTTTCAGAAGGTGCTGGAGTCCTACGGCGAAGAGAAGGCTCGCAACCAGGCCAAAGTCCTCCAGAACACCACCGATCTGGACATCTTCACCGATCTGCAGGAGCTCTATCTGTTCGGAATCGTCGATCGTGATGAGTCAATCGTCATCCTGGCGCGCGGTAACTTCAACCAGGAGAAGCTGCTCGACCTGGTGAAGTTGAACGAGTCCTACCAGTCAGACAAGGTCGACGGCGTGACCGTTCACAAGTGGCGGGATGGCGATGAGAAGTACGGCGCATTCCTCGATGACAACCTTCTGGCCTTCGCGGGCAGCGAGGAGGCGATGCGGGTCCTTCTCGACACTCGGAACAAGGATCACGCCTCCTTCATGAGTACCCCGGCAGGCAAAGCACTGCCCAACGACATGAACTCGCACGATCTCTGGTTCGCGTTGCGCTCCACCGACAACACCAAGGGAGAGTTCGGCGAAATCTCTCACGCCATCGACCTGAACCACGCCATCGCCACGGTGGATCTTGGTTCAAGCAATGTCTCCGCGAGCGTCCAGCTTCAGCCGAATCGCAAGGAGCTCGTCGAGAATTACCTTCAGATCCAACAAGGTGCCGTTGCATTCGCCCAGCTCTTGCGCGAAGAAGAAAAGGTCATCGATCTCCTCTCTCAGCGGGCGCGTGCCGAAAAGTCCGAAGACGGCAAGGCCGCCCGGCTGACGGTGGAGATCCCGAACGATGCCGCACTGAATCTGATCAAGCAGGCAGTGGACTGATGACTCGGCAGGATTCGCCCATCATGGCTGCGGCCATCGAGCCTCTGGCGACGACTTCCTCGCATTCGCGAGTGGAGTCGTCGCAGTCGCGTGCCGCGGACGCGGCCACCGTACGGCGTGTCCTGGATGGCGATCGCCAGGCGTTCGAAGAAATCGTTTTTGCCCACGAGCATTCCGTCTACCGCATTGCGCGTCGGATCCTCGGTAATCGCGAGGACGCAGAGGATGTGGCGCAGGAAGTCTTCGCGGCAGCGTTCACGAATCTTGGCTCGTTCGACTCCCGCCAACCACTGCGCCCGTGGATTGCGCGTATCACTGTCAATACGGCCATTTCATATCGAAGAAGGCGTCAGCCGACGACTACGCTGGAGGATCAATGGCACAGCTCCAAGCGCCCCTCGCCGCGTGAGGAAGCGGAGGCGGACCAGCGCCACGAGCAACTCGACCGAGCCGTTGCACAACTGCCGGAGGCCAGTCGCGAGGCCGTGGCGCTGTTCTACGGCGAGGAGATGAAGATCGACGACGTGGCACGAACCCTTGGGCGTCAGCCAGGAGCCGTGAAGGTCGCGCTGCACAGGGCGCGACTTCGCTTGAGAGAAATTGTTTTTGGCAATGCCGACAGAAGGGATGGTGAATGATGAACAGCGAAACGATTCGCCGACTGCAGGAATATCTCGATACGCATCCGGATGAGCCGCTCTCTCCGGTTCTGCAACGAGAAGTCGATGGCGATCCGAATCTGCGCGCGCTGTGGGAGGAACTGCAGGCGGTTGATGAGATGCTGGGCGAGACCGATGAATTGCCCGAGGGGCTTCATGATCGAATCATGCACGGCATCGGCGCCGCGCCTGCTCCGAGCCGTCGTGCGAAGGTCCGTGTGCTTCTGCTCGCCCCGCTGGCTGCCGCTGCTGCCGTCGTGTTGTTCCTGGCGCTGAACTTCGAGCCAATGAAGCAGGAACCCATCACCCGCCACTCGCCGAAAAACTCATCGACCGAGCAGATTGCTCCAAATCTGGACTTCTCCGAACTCACCATTTCTCAAGAACTGAAAGCCCCTGGAGACTTTGTTCGCCAAAAGCGCGATCGAGCAATTGAATCCGCGGAAGGACTGTTAGCGGGTGTGGTGAAGGTCCTCCCGCGCCTGCCGGAGGATTCCCCGCCACCTACCCCGACGCGAGAATCGCGATCTGCGCAGCAAACGCACCGATCCAGGCGAGCATGACCAGCCACTTGTATGACGACTCCCATTCCAGCAGGCCGAACAGAAGCGTGTAGATCCCACAGAAGATCCCAAGAATTCCCCAGATAATGCCCTTCTGCAAGAAGATGCCTACAAGCACCCAAATGAAACAGATTGATTGAACCACACTGCATGCCAACAGAATGAACTCCATGCTATCCCCCTGGATTCGCGCTTGTGATTACATTGATCGGTGTGAATCTAGGGGGGCACGTTCTGTGGCGCAAGCGTTTCTATTGGGCTGCATCCGGAAACTAAAGTGTCATTGGAGCAGTGTCCGCATCGTTGAACGATATTCCTCAAATGCCCGCCGTCCAGCTTGAGTCAGTCGCAATGTGGTGACGGGTCGCTTGCCTTCGAAGTGCTTCTCGACGTCCACGTAGCCGCCCGCTTCCAGCTTCGACAAATGGGACGACAGGTTGCCCTGCGTCAGTCCTGTCTGGCGCATGACGAACAGGAAGTCGGCGCTTTCCAGGACGCTGAGCAGAGAGACGATCGCCAGGCGGGCCGGCTCGTGAACCAGCCGATCGACGGATGCGAACGCTTGCGGATCAGGCGTCTTGTCAGGAAGCGGGTCACTCATCGGATGCCTCCGGTTCATACACCGGATTCTCGCGGACGAATCGCGCAAAGAGAGCGACTCCCAGCAGAACGAGCATGAGGCCTCCCGCGCCGTAGACGATCCAGGATGCAGCGATTTCGGCGAACTCGCGCAGTGCCAGGTCTGTTGGCACCGTGGCGCCGAGAATCACGCCAAGGAGGAACATCCGCGGCTGATCCCAGTAGTAGGCCAGGACCGCAAACACGGCGATGATCTGAAACGCCCAGATGGCGGCCATCAGCATGGGGATGTTCAGCGGCGCATCAGTCGTCGGGTGCTTCCACAGGAACATCGTCGCGAGCACAATTCCAGTCGTCACGATGAAGCCGGCCACAAACGCGAGGCGAACCTTGCGTTCCTTCTTCTTCCGCTCCTCGCCGAAAACCGCATTCCCCAGGCGGCGGGCTTTGATGCGGTGGAATGCGTACCGGTGGATCCCCACGGCGGCGCCGATCACCACGAGGTAGATCGCAAATGACCAGCCGACGCCAATCTTCCAGTCGAGCATCGTCATGAAGAACCCGACCGCCATGACCAGCGCGCCGACGTAGATTTCGAACAAGCCCGTGTTGCGCGTTGCGGAGTACGCTCGGCGTTCGATCTGTTGCGCATTCAGTGTATCTTCCATGATGGGTCCTCCTGTTCACGTTCCTCATCTGGATTGAGTGAACCCATTGCCCTTCTGGTTGTCAACGGAATTTAGTTTGTGTCGCAAACCAAATTGCAGGGAGCGGCAAATGGAATGACTGGGCACCTTGCCGGAAGCCCCGGTCCCAGCCAATTGGGTTGACGACTGGCAGGCTCGAAGGCCAGCCCTTTCAGGCATTGGCGAGCCCAACTCGCCCCGATTCCTCGACGAGAACACGCCCCCATGTTGGATATTCGATTCGTTCGCGAAAACCCCGATGATGCCCGCAAAGGCCTGCAGGCCAAACTGACCGATCCGGCCCTGGTTGACCAGGTGCTGGCGTTCGACGAGCAGCGTCGCAGCCTGATCCAGGAGACGGATGAGCTGAAGCGCCGCAAGAACGAGGTCTCGAAGCAGATTCCGCAGGTCGCCAAGGCCGGCGGCGACATCGAGGCGTTGAAGACTGAATCTCGCGGGATCGGCGACAAGCTGAAGGATCTGGACGACAGTCTGCGCACAATCGAGCAGGAGCAGCATGACATCCTGCTCCGCCTGCCGAACATGCCCGGGCCCGATACGCCGATCGGCAAGAGCGAGGACGAGAATGTCGTCCGCCGCACGTGGGGCGAACCGGCGAAGTTCGACTTCGACGCGCAGAGCCATTGGGACCTCGGCCAGGCGCTGGATATCCTGGATCTGGAGCGCGGCGCCAAGATTTCCGGCAGCGGATTTTACGCACTGAAAGGCGCCGGCGCGCGACTGCAGCGCACGCTGGTGCATTGGATGCTCGACACACACACACGCAAGAACGGCTACACCGAAATCGCGGCACCGCATCTCGTGACGCGCCAGACGCTGACCGGCACCGGCCAGTTGCCGAAGTTGGAAGAGGACATGTACCGAATCGAGTCGGACGACTTGTTCCTGATTCCAACGGCGGAAGTTCCGGTAACGAACTTGCACTCCGGCGAGATTCTGGACGCGGAGCAGTTGCCGATCAAGTACGTCGGCCACACTCCGTGCTATCGCCGCGAGGCGGGCAGCTATGGTCGAGAGAATCGCGGTATTTCCCGCGTTCACCAGTTCGACAAGGTCGAGATGGTTCAGTTCGTTCTTCCGGAGAATAGCAGCGACGCGCTGGAATCGCTGACGCGCAATGCGGCGGAGTTGCTCGAAGCGCTCGGCCTGACCTATCGCGTGCTGGAACTCTGCAGCGCGGACCTGTCTTTCGCAGCACAGAAGTGTTACGACCTCGAAGTGTGGGCGCCGGGCATGGATCGCTGGCTCGAAGTCAGCAGTTGCTCGAACTTCGGCGACTTCCAGGCGCGCCGCGCAAACATCCGGTTCCGCCGCGAGCAGGGCGCCAAGCCGGAGTTCCCGCACACGCTGAACGGTAGCGGTCTCGCATTGCCGCGCCTGATGATTGCTGTGATCGAGAACTACCAGCAGGCCGACGGCTCCATCAAGATTCCCGACGTGTTGGTGCCAATGTTCGGCCAGGATCGCATCGGGGGCTGACAATGACGGCGCCCGCTCCTCTCACGAATTGGCGTGTGGTTTTGGTCTCCCCCCAAACCGCAGCCAATGTCGGAGCGGTTGCGCGCGCGATGAAGAACTTCGGTTGCCACGACCTGGCCGTTGTCGATCCACGTTGCGATCTTGGAATCGAAGGCCCTGCGGGCCAACTGGCCCGTTCCGCTTACGATATCATCGCCTCCCGACGCGAGGTAGAGACGCTCGGCGAAGCACTTGCCGATGTCCACTTCTCGATCGCCTTGACCGCTCAAGAAGGCGACGACCGTCGTCGCGAGTTCATTGGTTTCGTTCCCGAGCCCTTGCTGCGCGATCGCCCGGCGGCGGAGACCCGTGCGTTGGTCTTCGGTCGCGAAGACAGCGGCCTCACAAGTGACGAGTGCGGCCTCTGCGGAAACCTGTGGGGATTCCCGACGCAGCCCGAGTACACCTCGATGAATCTCGCCCAGGCCGTCACGGCGGCGCTGGTCGGCGTCTCTGAAGCGCAAACTCGCGGTGCCGGAGACGAGAATGCGGAGGCACCCGCGCCGCACGAAGAAGTCGAGGCCATGTTCGCGCACTTGCGCCAGGTTCTCGACGCCGCGGGGTACGAGCGCGGTGTGCCCGTAAAGTACCCAGAGCGAGTCTTGCGTCGCGTTGCCCTCCGTGCCAGATTGCGTCACGGCGAAGTGCAAATCCTGCGTGGAATCTACCGCCGGGTGCTGAACGCGATTCTCGGATTCGAGCGCCGATCCTGATGGAGCGATGAGATGCGAGTAGGACTGGTTGTCGTGGCGGCAGGTTCGGGGAAACGTTTCGGCGGTCCGAAGCAATTCGCCCTGCTCGACGACAAGCCAATCCTTGCGCACTGCCTGGAGGCCTTTGACGAATTCGACAGCATTGCAGACCGCGTTGTTGTTCTGCCCCCGGACTTGCGCGACACCGAAGAGTGGAGGCGCATCCGGGCCGGACTGCGCTACCCCGTGCGCGTTGTGCTGGGCGGAGATGAACGCGCCGATTCCGTCCGCGAGGGCCTGGAGGGCATTATGCCCTTCTGCGATGTCGTGGCCGTTCATGACGGCGCGCGTCCGTTCGTACCGCTCGGTGCTTTTTCGGAAGCCGTCGCCTTGATGGAGAAAGATCCGCGACTGGCGGCGGCCATTGTTTGCTCGCCCGTCACGGACACGCTGAAGGCGCTCAATTCCGATCATCTGACAATCGCCGAAACCATCGATCGGTCGCGCATGGCACGTGCAGAAACGCCGCAGGTTTGCCGGCGCGAGTTGTTGCTGAAGGCGCTGGACCTGCCGGGCGCATATCGATTCACCGACGAGGGGCAGGCGCTTGAGGCACTCGGTCTGCGGACCGCTGCTGTTATGCACGATTCCTATAATGTGAAGATCACAACGCCCGCCGATCTGAACGCTGCCGATTCATGGATGCGATCGCGGCGCGAGGGAGAACAGTCATGAGCGATTCGCCCCCATTTGCAGTTGGTTTCGGTTACGACGTTCATCGCTTCGCAGAGGGACGTCGCCTGGTTCTGGGCGGTGTCGAGATCCGCTCAGATCTTGGTCTTCTCGGCCACAGCGATGCGGACGTTCTCTTGCACGCGGTGTGCGATGCGTTGCTCGGCGCGGCTGCATTGGGCGATATCGGGCACTTCTTCCCAAACGACGATCCCAAGTGGAAAGACGCGGATAGCCGCGTCCTGCTGCGCGAAGTTCGTCGCCAGATGACCGTTCATGGCTGGTCGGTTGGAAATGTGGACGCGACTCTCGTTGCCGAGCGTCCAAAGATCGCGCCACATATCGACGCGATGCGCGCGATTATCTCGGAGGATCTTGGGATCCCGCCTTACCGCATCGGGATCAAGGCGACAACGAACGAAGGGATGGGGTTTGTCGGCAGGGGAGAGGGCATTGCCGCGATGGCGACGGCGTTACTCTTCCGTTGATGGGCCGAGAATCTCCGCCTCGATCAACGCCATCAATCGATCGACTTCCTGCCAGTCTCCGCGTGCCCGTGCGGCCTCCAATTGATTGCGGCGTTCGAACGCCCTCATTGTCAATTGCCCGCCGGATGTTTGCAGGTAGCGGTCGACCAGGCGAAGGCGTCGCTCGATCTGCGACTGATCGATTTCCGGTTCCTGCGATACATCCATCAGACCCGAATTGACCGACTGCCAGACGACGAATCCGCCAATTGCGAATCCGATCAGCAACCCGATCGCAAGTGCCCAACGTTGGAAGAACTCACGAATGCGCCGACGGAGCATCAGGCCGGAACTCGATGACTCATCCATCAGAACGCGTTCTAACTCGCGACGGAACTGGTCTGCATCGGCGAATCGTCGCAGAGGATTCGGATGCAGGCCGCGGCTGACCAGTCGCAGCAATCCCGGCGACAAGTCGCGTCGCGTGTCTTCCAGGTTCTGAACCAGGCCGTTCTTGTTTGCGTAGAAGAACGCCTCCATGTCGCGCTGGCGCCCGAACGGCGTCATTCGCGCCAAGGCGAAGTACAGCGTCGCGGTGAGCGAGAAGATGTCGCTCGATGGTCCGAACGCCTCCCCGCGTGCCTGTTCAGGCGCCATATAGCCCAATGTTCCGCATACCGAGCCGCCGCCCGCCCAGGCTTCCTCGATGCTCGATGCCAGACCGAAGTCCGCCACTTTCACGCGACCAGTCGGTCCGATCAGAATGTTCTGCGGCTTAATATCGCGGTGCAGAATGCCCTGGTCGTGGGCGAACGCGATCCCGGAGGCCGCTTCGGCAATGATGCGCAGCGCCTGCGGCACAGAGACGATCGGCTCTCGCCGCACCCAGTCGTACAGCGTCTGGCCGTTGATGTATTCCATGGCGAAGAAGACGATGTCGCCCGCGCGATGCCACGAATACACCTGGACGATGTTTTCGTGAGTGAGGCGGCTCATGCGCTCCGCTTCGCGCTTCAAATCCTCAACATGCTTCTCGGAGTGCGGGCCTAAGGCAATGAATTTCAGTGCAACGCGACGGCCGAGTTGCACATCCGTCGCCAGCACCACCGCGCCCATTCCGCCTTGGCCAAGGACGCGCTCCGCTTCGAATCCAGCCTCAAGGGCGATGGCCGCCAGTTTGTCTGTGAGCGAGAGCTCTTCGCGCCCAACGTACGGACCGCTGGTTGCGATGGACGCCAAAGACTCGAACGCCTCGCTGACGCGTCCTTCGAAGAACGAACTGGATGGGGATTGCGAGACGGCAGTTTCCATGACCCGTTCGCCTCAGATCACCCGCGCCGGAACAGGCCTTTGACTTTGCCGAGCAGCCCGTCGTCGTCCACTTTCGTGGCTGGGGCGGCCATCGGGTAAGGCGGCAACGAGGAAAGCTTCTCGTACTCCGGCTGGCAGACCTCATCGACTTGTGTGAGGAACCGCTCCTGATCCCGCGGAGGCAACCCCACGGTTAACGCCGCCGCACGTCGGGCGCCGTCGAGGTTCTCAAAGCCCTTTGCCTTTGCAAAGCGCTTGGCGTCCTTCTCTTCGATGTGTGGAACGAAAGGGCAGAAGGGATCGAAGCTGGGCAGGACGTTCGGAACTTCGCGAATGCGTCCCATCAGGATCAGGTTCACGATGTTCTCGGCCTGCGCGGTCAGGATTACGATCTTCTCGCGCGACTTCTCCTGCTTGAACGCCCAGTTCGCGTCGACGCGGATGAAGCCCTTCTTGCCACGATTGGAAAGGCGGCGCTGCAGCAGTTGGAGGGAACTGAGCCAGACCCAAAGGTGCGGCGAACTCTGCACGGCACCAACGACGTTGCTCATGCGCGCCTCGGCGACTTCGACCGGGGTCTCGTACCGATTTCGCAACGCCGATGAGCCGCCGCGGTCTTCGATATGATCATCCGGTTCCCAGATATTCCGTCCGCCGAAGCAGAAAATCCAGCCAATCGGGATGCCGGTCGGGCACTCGGCGATCACATCCACGTTCGAGGTGGGTGCCTCGGCCTGGAAACGCTGGAGCGAGAACAGCAGACGTGCGGGCTTCGACATGAGCCTCAATCCTCACGAGAATACCCAATGCAAAAAGGAGGAGGCTGGGAAGTCAAGCCATCTCAAACGTCGACTACGCCGGAGCGTCGGCGACCCGCTTCCAGGCCCAACGCCGCCGGGAACCCTTCCCGGTAGACACCGCCAGGGGGTTGTGTCATAAACCGCCAAATGCCCGGAGGTTTCTCCATGAAGACCATCATCGAGCCATTTCGCATTAAGACGGTTGAAACGATCCGCATGACCACGCCCGCCGAGCGCGAGGAGTACCTGAAGCGCGCCGGTTACAACGTGTTCAAGCTCCCCGCCGAGGAGGTGCTGATTGATCTGCTGACGGACAGCGGCACAGCAGCGATGAGCGCAGAGCAGTGGGCCGCCCTGATGCGAGGCGACGAGTCCTACGCCGGCAGCCAAAGCTGGGAGCGCTTCGAGGCCTCGGTGAAAGACATCTTCGGCTTCGACTACATCATTCCCACGCACCAGGGGCGGGCAGCCGAGCGCATTCTCTTCAGCACAGTCTGCCGGTCCGGCCACATCGTGCCGAACAACACGCACTTCGACACGACGCGTGCGAACATCGAATTCGCCGATGCGAAGGCCGTGGACCTCGTGATCAAGGAAGGTCTCGATCCGGCCAGTCGCCATCCCTTCAAGGGCAACATGGACATCGCGAAGCTGGAGGCACTGATTGAAACCGAAGGCGTCGAGAACATCCCCATTTGCATGCTGACCGTGACGAATAACGCCGGCGGCGGGCAGCCGGTTTCGATGGAGAACATCAAGGCTGTTTCCGCCGTCTGTCGTAAGCACGGTATTCCGTTCTTCCTCGATGCGTGCCGAATCGCGGAGAACGCGTACTTCATCAAGATGCGCGAGCCGGGCTATGCCGATCGCACCGCAAAGTCGATTGCCCAGGAGATGTGCTCCTACGCCGATGGTTGCACGATGTCGGCGAAGAAGGACGGGCTTGCAAATATTGGCGGTTTCCTGGCGATGAACGATCCGAAGCTGGCGCGCCAGGAGCGGGATCTGTTGATCCTGACGGAAGGCTTCCCGACATACGGCGGCCTGGCCGGGCGCGACCTGGAAGCCATTGCCGTCGGACTGCAGGAAGCTCTCGACGAAGACTACCTCGAGTATCGCACTGCGTCGGTTCGCTACCTGGGCGAACACATCAGCAAGAACGGCGTGCCGATCGTGCAACCTCCCGGCGGGCACGCGATCTTCATCGATGCAAAGGCCATGTTGCCCCAGATTCCGCCGCTGCAATTCCCAGGGCAGTCGCTCGTCTGCGCGCTGTACCTGAAGGGCGGGATTCGCGCTGTTGAGATCGGCAGCGTGATGTTCGGCAAGAAGGACAAGGATGGCAATGACTTGCCGGCGCCGATGGAACTCGTGCGCCTCGCGATCCCGCGCCGCGTTTACACACAGAGCCACGTCGACTACCTGATTGAAGCCATTCTGGAAGTCTACGCCGAACGTGAGAACCTCCGCGGCCTGCGCATCGTTGATGAGGCGCCTTTCCTGCGACACTTCACGGCGGACTTCGAGATTGTGTAATGTTAATGAAGGTCGCCCATGAATGAAAGGAGCGCCGAGTTTTTGCTCGGCGCTCCTGTTGTTCGTGTCTCAAGTCGCTCGGGCAATCAGCTCAATAGCGCCTTCGCCTTGGCGACGACGTTCTCGACCGTGAAGCCGAAGTACTCGGCCAGATCCTTGGCCGGGGCGGATGCGCCGAAGCGATCCTCGATGACGACGTACGCGCCGCAATCGGTCGCGAACTCTTCCCAGCCCTGGCGGATTCCGGCTTCAACGACGACGCGCTTGCGAACGCTACTCGGGAGAACCTCTTCGCGATAGTCGTCCGATTGGCGACGGAATAACTCCTGGCTCGGCATGCTGACAACACGCACGCTCTTGCCTTCCGCCTCCAACTTCTCCGCTGCGGCGATCGCAAGGCTGAGCTCGGAGCCAGTCGCGATCAGAATGACTTCGGGCTTCGGGCCGTTTTCCTTCCGGATCACGTACGCGCCCTTCGTCAACCCATCTGCGGCGGCCAGTTTGCCTTCGCCGCGATCGAGCGTCGGAATGCCCTGGCGGGTGAGTGCCAGTGCGATCGGGCCATCCTTCTCTTCAATGGCCACTTCCCATGCCACGGCAGCTTCATGCGCATCGCCCGGCCGGATGACGGTCAGGTTCGGAATGCAGCGAAGCGCGGCCAGGTGTTCGATGGGCTGGTGCGTTGGGCCGTCTTCACCGAGGAAAATCGAGTCGTGCGTGAAGACAAACACTGCCGGCAGGCTCATCAGGGATGCCAGACGCACTGCCGGGCGCATGTAGTCGCTGAAGACCATGAACGTCGCACCGTAGGGCTTGAACGAGCCGTAAAGGCTCATGCCGTTCATGATCGAGCCCATCGCGTGCTCGCGGATGCCGAAGTGCAAATTGCGGCCGCTGAACTTGCCAGGGCCGATGCTGTCCGAGCCCTTGATCAGAGTGTTCGTCGACGGCGCAAGGTCTGCCGACCCGCCGACGAGCCATGGCACCGCGGGGGCGTACGCGTTCAGCGCGGCGCCGGCACTCTTGCGCGAAGCCACGCCTTTGCCCGCCTCAAACGTCGGGCGCAGAGCCTTCAGGTCCGGCACCTTCTGTTCGAACATGGCGTTGAAGGCGTCTCGCCGCTCGGCCGGGGCACCGTTCACGATCGCTTCCCACTTGGCGTAGCCGTCCGCGCCTTCCTTGGCACGGTTGCTCCAGATTTCGTAATCACCGTCGGGAACGTAGAAATCCTTATCGACGGGAAGGCCGAGGTTCTCCTTCGCCAGCTTTAGCTCTTCGGCACCCAGCGGCGATCCATGGATGCCCGCCGTTCCGACCTTGTTCGGTGCGCCAAAGCCGATCCTCGTGCGGCCGACGATAATCGACGGGCGATCCGTCTCTTCTTCTGCAGCCGTCAGCGCATGGTGCATCTGCTCAAAGTCATGACCGTCGACGTGTTGGACGTGCCAGCCGTAGGCCTCGAAACGCTTGCCCACATCCTCGCCGCTAAAGGTCAAATCCGTGTCGCCTTCGATCGTGATGTGGTTGTCGTCGTAGAAGTAAACCAGGCGGCCGAGACGATGGTGCCCAGCGAAGGAAGCGGCCTCCGCGGCGACGCCTTCCATCAAGTCGCCATCGGTCACGATTGCATAGATGCGATGATCGACGAGATCCGGGAAGCGCGCGGCCATCATGTCCGCGGCCAGCGCCATACCGACGCCATTGGCGAAGCCTTGGCCCAGTGGGCCGGTCGTTGTGTCGATACCCTTCGCGACGAAATTCTCGGGGTGTCCGGGGGTCTTGGAATGCAACTGACGGAAATTCTTCAGTTGGTCCATTGTGATATCTTCGTAGCCGCAGAGGTGCAGCAACGAGTAGAGGAGCATCGATCCGTGTCCGCCGGACAGGATAAAGCGATCGCGATTCGGCCAATCCGGGTGCGTCGGATCGAACCGAAGGTGATGCAGGAAAAGCAGAGCCGCAAAGTCCGCGCAGCCCATCGGAAGGCCCGGATGTCCGCTGTTTGCCTTCTCGATGCCGTCCATCGCAAGGCCACGAATGGTGTTGGCCAAACGGCGAAGGAGTTTGTCGTCCACAGTTTGGATACTGCCAGCTTCTGTCGTCATGTGTTCTATACCTGTTTGGTGCGGATTTGTCGGCCCCTCGACAAGCGCATGAGTCAACGCACGGCATGCCGAGTTGTCAACCGATGAGTCTGGCTGAGTAAGGTTCGCAGGCGTAATGAAAGCAATGATCGCCGGTCAGCTTCCTGGCCACGGGATCGTAAGCTGGGCTACTTGTCCTTCGGCAATTCACCGAACAGATAGGTCAGCGGAATCTGCAGGCGAGCGCGCCAGTCGGCTTCGCTGTGATTGGCGCCTTCCGCGACGTAGACCATGAAGTCCTCCGGCTGCGTCCAACCCCAGCTTTCGAGCAGGGCCGTCATCTTGGCCTGGTAGGCGGCGTATTCTGAATCGATGCCCTCGGTTCCGTAGTCGAAGTACAGTTTCACATCGGTGGGGTAGTAGCCGCTCTCCTGGATTTCCTGGATGATCAGTCCGTTCTCCCACGGGTAGTGGGTCGACAGGCAACCGGCGGCGCTGAAGGTGTCGGAGTGCTTCCATCCGATGTAGAGCGAGATCAATCCGCCCATCGACGAGCCCATCACGGCCGTGTGCTCGCGATCAGGCAGCGTGCGGAACTCCGCGTCGACGCGGGGCTTCAGTTCCTCGACCATGAACTTGGCGTACAGTGGACCCAGGGCGTATGGAGAGTATTCATTCATGCGATCGTAGGTGCAGAAGGAGGCAACCACAATCATCTCCGGCATGATTCCTTCGCCGGCCAATTGTGCGATTTTCTCATCCGCACCCCAATCGACTCCCGCTGTACTGGTCCGCGGCTCAAAGACATTCTGCCCGTCGTGCATGTATAGCACGGGGTAGCGGCGCTCCGGTTCCGTCTCGTAACTCGGCGGCAACCAGATCGCGACATGTCGGTCCGGCTTCAGATATTTCGACTCCATGTTGAGCCAATACATCAGCTTGCCCGGAATCTCCGACGCCAGCGGCTCGGGAGGTTGCGGCTGTTCGTTGGAACCGAATTCGGGGATTTCAATCTCGAAGTCCGTATCGCCATCGACGACCACGACACAGTTCGGCGGGATGTTGCCCTGCTCATCCAGCGCTTCCTGTCCCCAATCGCCGAGTGTGAACTTGAACTCCACCTGCGTGCCGGTTGGGACCTCGAGAACCGCTTCGCGTTGCGTTCCCTTGCCGGTCATCTCGAAGAACCGCGGGTTCCAGGGGCCAAGCACCTTGAGGCTGCCCGCCAGGAAGACTGGCCCGAGACCTTCGGGGACTTCTGCTGTGATGCGCAGTGTACTCATAGTTGTCGCTTCATCGGAGGAAGTGGGCTCGCTGCCAAAGGCGGAAACGGTACATCCCCAGAGGAGAAGCATCGATACAAGCATCCAGGCAGAGTGTCTCATGGGCGAGTCCTCTCCTTCGGGGCAAAATCAGGTGCCCTCGGATGCGACATGCTGGACGTGTGTGCAAGGGGTTATTGCAGCTTCATCAGACCCTTGCGCAGGGCGCGCGTGTTTTCGCGGATCTTCCCATCGCGGAAGACGGACGTTCCTGCCACGAGAACATCGGCGCCTGCGGCGACGGCCAGGGGTGCAGTCTTCGGATTGATGCCGCCATCGACCTCGACCAGGTACTCGAGGCCCAACTCCTCACGAAGGAGCACCAATTCGCGCACCTTGTTGAGCGTAGCGGGGATCAACTCTTGTCCGCCGAAGCCAGGCTCGACCGTCATCACGAGAATGAGGTCTGCGTGCTCGAGGCAATCGCGGATCTCCGCGACCTTCGTCTTCGGCTTGATGGAAATGCCGGAGTGGATGCCCTGGCGCCGGATGTACTTGAGAAGATTCACACTGTCTTCACCCGCGGCCTCGACGTGGAAGGTCAAATTCTGGACGCCCGCTTCGACGAACTGCTTCACGTACTTGCGCGGATCGTCGATCATCAGGTGACAGTCGAAATAGAGATGCTCGTTGATGGGGCGAATCTGACGGATGACGTCCGGACCGAAGCTGATGTTCGGAACGAAGTTCCCATCCATGATATCAAGATGCAGCCACGACAGAGATGTCGCCTTCAGTGGCTTAATGGAATCTTCGAGATTTCGGAAATTCGCTGCAAGTAGTGAAGGCGCGATACGAACTCCGGTCCCCCGACCGGTACGCCTCACTGTCTTGTGATTCTTACTCTTGCGGCCTGCAGACACCTTTGAACGGCGTGCTTTAGCGGCTTGTTCCACGTTCATTCCCCCACGGAAGACGGTTTCAGAGTAGCAAGCGTATCGATGACCCTGCACAAGCAAACTGCAGGAATCAAGGACAGCCTTGGGTGTTTCGATTTTCCTTGGGCCCAGGCCGATTTGTCTTCATGCTGTCCGCAAACAAATCCTCGCATGACCTCACAAAACAGAGAGGGGACGCGACATGAGTGCGGACTTGAATCACACAATTCTGGGAACAATGAACCCGGGGCACTGGTCTCTCGCCTCCGTTCCTCATTGCACCGTTCAGACAATCGGCCAATCGCGGCAAGGCCTTCCGTTATTCGGTCTTACCGTTGGGTCCGGTCCAATTCGCGTCAGCATTACCGCCGGCGCTCATGCGGACGAACCGGTCGGTCCGCGTACCGCCGTGTATCTCGCAGCGGAAATGGCCGTGGGCGATTTGCCCTGGGCTCGCCAACTGGCGGAAAGGTGTACCTTCTGGATCGCCCCCCATGTCAACCCTGACGGCGATCTTCGGAACGCAAATTGGCAAGAAGCTCCCGGCGATTTCGAAGCCTGCATGAAACATGTGCACCGCGAACTCCCCGGCGACGATGTCGAATTCAATTACCCGCGCAGCGAAGACGATGAAGAGGCACGCCCGGAGAATCTTGCTGTCGCGAAGTTTCTTCGCTCGGCCAATGGGCCGTTCGATCTGCATCTTTCTCTGCACAGCATGGGCGTGGCGGAAGGCGCGTGGTTCTTAATCTGCCGCGAGTGGGTGGAGCGCGCGCGCAACGCGGGTATGCTCGAACGCCTTGCGAACATCGCCGGTCGACACGGCGTGGGATTGCACGACATGGAACGTCACGGCGAGAAAGGCTTCAGCCGAATCGCCCCCGGTTTCTGCACAACCCCACGTTCCGATGCGATGCGCGAATTCTTCCTGGAACAGAACGATCTTGAAACGGCGGCGCTCTTCCGCCCGAGCTCGATGGAGTTTGTCCAATCGCTCGGTGGCGATCCGCTCTGTTTGGTCAGCGAAATGCCGTACTTCATCTTGCGCGCGGCGGAATCATCCGACGAGCCGCTGGATTCACGGCCATACTTCCGACTTCGCGCGCAACTGCCTCACGTGCGCGCTGCGTTGGAACACGGCGATGAGAATCCACTCGATGAAGTCGTGAAGGAATTCGGGATCGAACCGATGTCATGGGAATCGCACCGCGACCTGCAGCTCGCCTTCATCCGCGAAGGCGTGCGGCTGGTAGGAATGCAGTAGCGGATTGGGATCAGTACTGCCGCACCGTAACGGAATCGGAAATCTGGCGCAGCAACTTCACCGGCGTTGATTCGGTATCGAGCGCATCGAGCGCTTCGCCGGCGCTTGTGGCGTGCTTGGCGGCCACTTCGAGTGAGTATTCGATCGCATCATACTTCCGCACGATGCGGTGAATCGCCTCGAAGTCTCGGCCGTTGTTGAGGATATTCAGAATCAGTTCACGATCCTCTTCGCTCGCCGTCATCAGCGTTCTCAGTAGCGGAAGCGTCTGCTTGCCTTCGGCGAGGTCGGCTCCGACACGTTTGCCCCAGCGATCTTTCTGCGCTTCGTAGTCGAGCGTGTCGTCTGTGATCTGGAAAGCCAGACCGAAGTCGAGACCGTAACGCGCCATGCGCTTGACAGCCTCCATCGGTGCATCGGCGATCAATGCGCCGAGGCTCGTCGCGGCGCTGAACAAGTACGCCGTCTTGTTCGTGATAATTTCCATGTAGTCATCGACCGAAAGCCAATCGCCGCGGCGTTCGATCTGCAGCATCTCGCCTTCGGTCATGCGCTGCGTTGTCTGTGCAAGGACCCGGAGTGTCTCCGGATTCAGCGTTGAGAGCGCGAGGTCAAAGGAGGTCGCGTAGAGGTAATCCGCCATCAAGATCGCGACGTCGTCGCCCCATTTTTCATTGACCGTTTCGCGGCCGCGCCGCGTGGGAGCCTTGTCGATCACGTCGTCGTGCAGCAGGGTCGCGACATGGAAGAGCTCGATCGAAGCGCCGAGATGGATGTGCCCGTCGGAATTGTCGGCATCCAGGCCGTGAGCGCGCGCGGACAGGCAGACCATCGACGGCCGCAGCATCTTCCCCCGGCCCTGGCGGACGTATTCCGCCACTTCCTGCATCAGGTCGCCATTCACGTCGAAGGCATCGTCCATAGTTTGTTGGACGCGTTCGAGATCCTTCGCCAGGTATTCGTACAGAAACTCCAAAGAGCGATCCTCCAGCGTTTGGGGGGTCATTTTCTGCCGTGGGGCATGACGCAGGTCAACGCGCATCCGCACGGCGCATCTCTGTGATTTCTTTCACAAAGTCGGCTGAAACTTCGGCCCGCAAGCCGATTTTCCTCAGTTTCCCCACCACCGCAGAACGTGCAGGCTGATCTCCATATAGATCACCAGGCCAAACACGTCGACAATCGTGCTGATGAAAGGGCCGGACATCAGCGCCGGGTCCATCTTCAGGCGCTCGAACAAGAGCGGAAGCAACGTGCCTGCCAGATTGGAGACGATGACAATAGTCGATAATCCAAGGGCCACGCAAATTCCCAGAATCGGATCCCCATTTATGAGCACCGCCAGGACGTAGGCCAACGTCCCCAGAGCCACCGACAGGATCATGCCGACGAAGACCTCGCGCAGCATCACCCGCAAGGCATCTCGCACAGCCACCTCGCCCGTCGCGAGAGCACGAATCACCATCGCTGCCGACTGTGTGCCTGTGTTTCCGCCCGTAGCCGTCATCGCCGGCAGGAAGAACGCCAGGGCGATCATCGATTCCAGCAACTTGTCGTAACTGCGCAGCACCAGGACTGCACCGACTTCAGCGATGAGCAGGATCACCAGCCACACCACGCGGCGGCCGGCGAGGCTCAGAATCGAAGCGTCCAGATAGGATTCCTCGCCCGGCAAGACGGCAGCCTGCAGTTGGGCGTCCTCGGTGAACTCCTCTTCCAAGATGTCCATCACGTCGTCGAAAGTGACGATTCCGACCAGCTTGTCTTCCTTATCCACGATCGGCAGCGCAAGCAGGTCGTAGTGCTGCAGCATCTCGGCGGCTTCTTCCTGATCCGTGTCGGTGTGGCTGTAGATCAGGTCGGTTTCCATGATGTCGCCGATGATCTGTTCAAGTTCAGCGGTCACGAGGTGCCGAAGCGAGACGAGGCCCAGCAGCTTTCCAGACCGATCGACGACATAAAGGGCGTACACGGTTTCGCGATCGATGCCGATGCGCCGGACTTTCGTCAGTGCATCCGTGACCGTCATTTCCGGCAGCAGGTACACGAAATCGGTCGTCATCAGACGGCCGACGCTCTCCTCCGGATAATTCAGCAGCGCCGTCGCGATGCGGCGTTCTTCCGGGGAGAGCATTTTGAGCAACTGGCGCGCGGCTTTGGGGGGCAGTTCCTCAAGCAGAGCCGTGCGATCGTCCGGCGACATATCCTCGAGCAATTGCCCGACGGTTCCGCCGGTCAGGCGCTGCAGCAGGGCTTCCTGGTGCGGGAACTCGAGGTACTCGAAGACATCGGTGGCCAGCGCCTTGGGCAGCAGCCGGAAGACCACGACCAGATCGCTTTCTTCCAGATCCGAGATCAACTCTGCAAGGTCCGCCGCGGGGATTTCCCGGACGGTATCCTTGAGCGCACGGAAGTCCTTCCGCCGCACGAGTTCCTCGATTTCTGGAGAGAGCAGCTTACCCAGCATGGCGCCTCGCTTCCCAGGAAGTGGCGGGAGTAGAACCCTGGAGCCTCTGTGGCTCAACCGGGAAAGTTGAAATGGCAGAGATTGCGGCGGATTACGGCTCTCGTCGAGACCAGCCGTCCCAATTGGAGACTGGATCGCCTGCGACAGTGAATTCCTGGCCGGAATCGATTGCCAACGGCGTGCCGCGCAATCGCAGCCAGTGGTTCTCCGAATCGTAGGCCCAACCCCGCTCCGCAGTGTCCCACGCATCTGGATCGGATATCTGGGGTAGGGGCTTGCCCTGGAACTGCGCGCTCTCGGGCTGATCGAGCAGGTGAATCTCCGCCTCGTACCGCCGCAAGTCAGGCTGGCCGTCGTAAGATCCGACTGCACCGCCGATGCGAATCTTCAGGGCGTCGCCCATCGGGGCAGCTTCCACCTCGTACGTCGTCGTGGCGAAGCGCCCGTCTTTGTATTCCATCGACAGGCCGTCGTCTTCGTAGAGACGGCCGTGAACGGTGCGTCCGCGCTTCGGTGGCCAGATCCGCAGTTTCACGGTCTCTCCGGTTTCACCTAACGAGGATCCCAGTGGAATGATTGCGGGGGCCTTCACATACAGCGGGAAGCGATCCGATCTTTCTGCGACCGAAATGCTGGTCGGGCCGTCGATTGCCGCGCCGGTGAACCAATCGAACCACCTGCCCTGCGGCAGATAGACCTCCGCGCGATCGCCGTGTTCGTCGGTGACCGGGCGAGCCAGTAGGTGTGGCCCGAACAGGAATTCCGTCCCCAAGTCCCGAACCTGCGGATCGGAAGGCCACTCCAGGACCAACGGACGCAGCACGGGGATTCCCGAATCGTAGGCCTGCCTTGCCAACGTGTAATGGCACGGCAGCAACTCGTAACGAAGTTCGAGCGCATCTCGAACGCCGGCTTCGATTTCCGGGCCGAAACTCCACGGCTCGATCGTCTCGCGCCCGCGCGGCTGGAACAGCTGGTCGAACAACGCAAACTGTGCCCAGCGCAGATAGAGCTCGCCTGATGGCTTGCCCCAGTATCCCCCCAGGTCCGGGTTCCAGTGGGGAAGACCACCCAGGGTTCCGTCCGCCTCGCGCCAGTCGCGTTCTCCGGGGCGATGTGTCCCATTCGCCGACTGCACCTGCGGGTTCGATACGATCCGTACGTCCATGTGCTGCTGCGGTAATTCCATGCCATTGACCTGGCTGGAATCCACCGTCACAGCATCCAACGGCAGGGCGCGAATCTGGAATTCCTCGACCAGGCGATGAATGTCCGCGATCGAATCGCGCGTCGTGGAAAGGTGGACATTCCCCAGCGTCCAACGCGGAGGCATATCAGCGCGACCCACCAGGTCGGAGTACTGTTCGAGGACGCTGTACATCGATTCCCCGACCATCACGTACCAGGTCAGTTCGCCTTCGTCCGAAGAGTAGACGGCTTGCTCCGGATTGCCGAACCCCAGGTCCAGCCAACCCATCGCGGGGTTGTCGACGAAGATCCCGTAATTCCGGGGCGTGACCCAGAACGGCACGATCGTGTGCGAAAGCCGCTGACGCGTGCTGAGAACTCGCAGCAGATATCCCCGGCGGCTCAGTTCGATTCCCGATGAACCGGGGCCTCCGCCGAAGCCGTACACGTCCTCGTCGGGCTCCAGGGTAAATGCTATCTCGCGCGCCTTCCCTGCGGCCAGTGGCGGGCGGCCGACGGGATGCTCAACCAGCATTGTCCCATCCGGGGACCTGTAAATCGGGCGAATCGGATCGCGCTCGATATCGACGCGCCATCCGGCGCCTTCAATGACGATCGGATTGCCATCGGTGACCTCGAACGGCGTTTCGGGCCAGTCCTCGCGCGTAACGGACCAGGACTCCCGGGGCCCGAAATCACCAGTGGGGGAGAAGTCCATCTGCACGGTGCCTTCCAGGCGCGGCACCAAACGAATCGAGCCCTGATCGGATTGGAAGACCACACAAGTCGTGCCGGCGTCGTAGCTGGTCAGATTCCCGAGCTGCACGAAGTCCGGCATCGGCGGAGAATCCGTGAAGTGCCGGCGAGTCCATGCCGACGGCGGATGCTCGTAGCCGATCTCGCCGATGGAGAAGTAGCCGAAGTCGAACGTGTATGGTCCCTCCGGCGTGAAGCCGATCAGGACCAGTTCCGTGTTGTTCATTACCCACACGGACTCGACGACGGTTTCGTCAAAGACGAGCGCATCGCCTTCAAACGTCGGGTCGGTCGACACCTGCGCTGTGATGCGCACCGGGCCGGCGCCTTCGACTTTCAAGTGAACATAGAAGAGATCGCCGGGCTTGATCTCGCACGAATGCGGTTCGATCAGGTCGTTGAAACCGCCGCCTTGGCGACGAAGCCGAATGCGATCGTTCAAACCATCGAGCGTGATCAGGTAGCCTTCCTGCTTGTCGCTACGGAAGGCGATTTCCGCGTTCCGTTCTCCGGAACCGGAATCCACGAAGTCGGTCATTCGGATTGATGTATAGAGCTCGAAATCGTTCTTCGGGAGAACATGCGCAATGCTGCCAGTCCCGAGCAGGCCGGCATAGACGGCGCCGTTGCCGATGCGGGCGGCGCCGCGGGTCCCGCCCATCTCCACGCGCGGATCGTAGCGGAAGAGCTGGCGATTGCCTTTCCAAAAGTCCACGTTCAGCGACCCTGGATCTCCCATCGCCATACCCCAGTCGAACTGATCGTAGTAGGCCTCCTGGGGCTCGGCGGAGGCAATATTCCCACCGGCCGCCAGCACTGCCGCGACGCCGAAAACGGAGAGAATTTTGGTGAAACGCCTGCGCATAACCTCTCAACCCCTGGGGAAAACCGTTCGGGTCTCAAGCCCGGCGACGATCTTGATCAGACACGTTGTGGATTCCAAGTCGATTTGTCATCCCTATTGGGAAAAGTTCGCCGAAAGACGGTGGGAACGGCACCCATCTCGGCTGGCCAGATGGCAGTCGCAAGAAATGCTTGCATCGGAGCGCCCCTCCGGAGAGGCTTTCCGTTCGCTATTCCGATGAGAATGGCCTCAATCACCAAGGAGCACAGAAAGTCATGGCACGAAACGTCCGCGGTGCACTGATCCAGGCAACAACCCCCGACAGCGGCGACGCACCGGTCGCTCAGATTAAGAAAAACATGATCGACAAGCACGTCGATATGATCAAGCAGGCTGCCGACAAGGGCGCCCAGGTCGTCTGCCTGCAGGAGATCTTCTACGGCCCATACTTCTGCTGCGAGCAGGATGCTAAGTGGTATGAATCCACCGAACGCATTCCCGACGGACCCACGACCAAGCTGATGCAGGACTTGGCCAAGAAGTACAAAATGGTCATCGTCGTTCCGATGTACGAGGAAGATCTGACCGGCGTTTACTACAATACGGCCGCCGTGATCGATGCCGACGGAACGTATCTTGGCAAATTCCGCAAGATCCACATCCCGCACTGCAACCCCGGCTTCTGGGAGAAGTTCTACTTCAAGCCCGGCAACATGGGTTACCCTGTGTTCGACACGAAGATTGGCCGCGTTGGCGTGTACATCTGCTACGATCGCCACTTCCCCGAAGGCGCCCGCATCCTTGGTTTGAACGGTGCCGAGATCGTCTTCAATCCGTCGGCCACTGTTGCTGGCCTCAGCGAATACCTTTGGAAGCTCGAGCAGCCCGCCCACGCCGTCGCAAACCAGTACTTCGTCGGCGCGATCAATCGTCCGGGCGTCGAGAAGCCCTGGGAATTCGGCGAGTTCTATGGCCAGTCCTACTTCTGCAACCCGCGCGGCCAGATCATGGCCGAAGGCGCTCGTGTGGAAGACGACATCGTCATCGCCGACATGGACTTCGACATGATCCGCGAAGTGCGCAACGTCTGGCAGTTCTTCCGCGATCGTCGCCCGGAAACCTACGACGCAATCGTGGCCCCGTAAGAAAGATCGCTTTCCCCCGACAGATATGCCGCCCGCCAAGGTCCACGACCGGCGGGCGGTTTCTGTTTGCGAATGCACAATGAAAACGGCCGCCAGGAAACCCGGCGGCCGTTGATTTGATCTGGTTGACGAAGCGCTATTCCTTGGCGGTGGAGACCAGCGTCGCGGCCTTTTCCTTCAAGGTGTAGGACTCGATGACGTCGCCTTCTTTGATGTCGTTGAAGTTCAGCAACTTGATGCCGCACTCGACACCGGACTGGACTTCCTTGACCTCGTCCTTCACGCGGCGAAGCGACTGGATCTTGCCATTCCAGATAACTTTGCCTTCGCGGACAAGACGGGCGTGGTGCTCGCGACCGACAGTGCCCTCGAGGACGAAGCAGCCGGCGATGTTGCCCTGCTTCGTGACCTTGAAGATCTGTCGGATCTCGACGCGGCTCATTTCCACTTCTTCGTACACCGGTTCCAGCATGCCGACCATCGACTTCTCGATGTCGTTCAGCAGGTCGTAGATCACGTTGTACGTGCGGATCTCGATGCCTTCCTGCGCAGCCAGATCGCGGGCAACGGTCTCGGGGCGTACATTGAATCCGATGATGATCGCGGAGGACGCATCTGCCAACTGCACATCGCCTTCGGTGATCGCGCCGACGCCCGAGTGAATGATATCCAGCATCACCTTGTCGGACTTGATGTTCAGCAGAGCGGAAGCAATCGCTTCCACTGACCCCTGCACGTCGGCCTTGATAATGAGGTTCAGCGACTTAACTTCGCCTTCAGTCAGATGATCGACCAGGTTGTCGAGCGTGACGTGAGGAGCACCGCCCCGGACGGAGCGTTGCTTGCGGCGCACGAGACGTTTCTCGGCGATATCACGGGCCTGCGTTTCATCCGGCACGACGACGAACTGCTCGCCGGCACCGGGGCTGCCTGAAAGACCCATGATCTCCACGGGCCAGGACGGACCGGCTTCCTTCAGCATATCGCCGCGGTCGTTGCGCATCGCGCGAACACGACCGGAAATCGACCCGGCAACGAAGTGGTCGCCCTGCTTCAGTGTGCCGTTCTCGATCAGAACCGTTGCGACAGCACCGCGATTTGGATCGACGTGCGACTCAATCACTGTACCGATCGCTTCGCGGGACGGATTGGCCTGCAGCTCGAGGACTTCCGACTGCAGCAGAATCATGTCGAGCAATTCTGGGACGCCGTTGCCACGCAAGGCCGAGACTTCGACCATGATCGTGTCGCCACCGAGGTCTTCGCTGACGAGCTCGAAGCGCATCAGCTCCTGCTTCACGCGAGTGGCGTTGGCGCCGTCCACGTCGGTCTTGTTGATCGCGATAATGATCGGGACCTCTGCGGCCTTCGCGTGATTGATCGCCTCAATCGTCTGGGGCTTCACGCCGTCGTTGGCGGCTACCACGAGCACAACCACGTCCGTGACGTTCGCACCGCGGGCACGCATGGCCGTGAAGGCCTCGTGACCCGGGGTATCGAGGAAGACCAGGTCGCCCTTCTCAGTCTTCACGTAATAGGCACCGATGTGCTGGGTGATGCCGCCGTGTTCCTGCTCGACCACGTTGGCCTCGCGGATGCGGTCCAGGAGCGTCGTCTTGCCGTGGTCGACGTGCCCCATGACGGTCACGACGGGCGGACGCGGCGCCAGATCGTCTTCCGAATCCTCGGCCGTCACGTATTCCTCGACATCGTGCTCGTCGCTTTCGGGGCGAACATCCAGTTCAACCTCGAACTCGGTCGCCAGCAACTCGGCCAGATCCTCGCTGAGGACCTGGTTAATCGTCAGCATCTCACCCATCAGGATGAGGCGCTTGAGGACTTCGCTGCTCGGAACTTGAAGCTTATCGGCGAACTCACCGACCGTGATGTCTCCACGCAGGACGACATGAGTCGGACGCTGCGGCTTCTGGTTGCGCTGACCGGAGGAGGGCTTGGACTTCCTGCCACCCTGGTGCGGGCGCGGCGATGGCCGACGTTGAACGACCTCGCGGTTGAAAATCTGAGTCGGGCGGAACCGCTTTCCGCCATCTTGAGAAGGAGCGCTCTTCGGACGGCGCCGCTTCGGCTGGCTGTCATCCTTCTGCGGGCCGCCGGCGGGACGACGTTCCTTCGGCGGGCGACGGCGCTCGCGCTGATCGGGAGAGACGACCGACTGGAGGCCTTCGGCCATAAACCGCGCCAGCGACTTATCGCTCACGGAATCGCCGTCGACATCATCGCGGCGCTTGGGCTTGCGTGGCTTCTCATCGCGGTCGCGCTGCTGCCGCTCGGGACGCTGCTGAGGCTTGCGCTCTTCCTTCTGCTTGCGCTCTGCCACGACCTCCTTCGGCTGGACCGGTTGAGGTGGGGGCGGCGCCTTCGTGGGTTCTGCGACCTGCTGGGGAGCTGCCGGCGTCTGGGACGCCATGCGAGCGGCCATTTCCTGCTGGCGACGAGCCAATTCCTCGTCCGCGCGCTTGCGGGCTTCTTCCGCCTGGCGCTTGCGCTCTTCTTCTTCGCGGGCACGCTGCTGAGCCTCGGCGGCCCGGCGGCGCTCCATCTCTTCCTGCTCCCGGAGGCGTTTCGCCTCTTCTTCCGCCTTCTTGGCTTCCTGCTGGCGCAAATCGATGTGAGCCAGAACGTGCTTAACGGCTTCTTCATCCAGTCCGCTGGAAGCGGTCAGGCGCTTGGCGAGCTTGAACCCTTGCGTGGTGAGATCATCACGCATGGATTCGACTTCCTGAATGACTTCTTTGCTCGACAAATTCAGAATCGAGGCAACTTCGCTAATGCGCATACTTTCTCCCGGTATGATAATTCCGGCGACGACGTGTCGTGCGTTGTGGACGATTTGACGTGAGCAGTAATTGCTGTCGGCACAGACCTGCCAAAAGAAGAGAACTTGACCACATACGTCCCTGTCGCGGTGGGCGTTCCGGAGCACCCACCGGCAAAAACGGGGCTATCTGACCCGTGATCCCCGGGGCCCGTCAAGGGAAACCCCTGACCAGTTGTCCCCGGTGAAAGGCATAGTCCTCCTCTGCTCTTCTCGCGCGCGTCCATCCGCCATCCCAAGGCGCGCACTGTGGGCACGGTGGGGCGGCCGATGCAAGCCCATGTTCCACTCTCTCGCCCCTCTGGCGCGAGGTTCAGGTTGCACCGTGGGGGGCAGGGGCCTTTGACTGCGGGCCGGTGCGGGATCGGCGTCTGGACGCCCGGCGCGCCCGTCCGACTAACTCGATCTTGGGAGATTTCCCCAGAATGCTTAAGAATTTCCAGACGACGTCAATCTTCCTCGGCCTCTTCCTGCGCAAGCTGGAGGTCCAGGATTACCGCAATTTCGCGGACACCCTTCCGTGGCGACTGCCCGAATTCGACAACGAGCCCCAACTGGCTCCGGTTCCCCCCGATGCCAAGCCGGACATGAGCCGTGTACGCTTCATGTCGAAGGACACTCGTCTAATGATGGAGGTCGCCCCTGCCAGGATCCAATTCCGCATGATGCCCGGCGAAGTGACCAAGACGGAGCAGGGCATGAATCTGAAGGCCTTGCCGGTTGCCGAGGCCTTCGACCAGTTCATTCCCCAGGCCATGCGCATCCACACGACTCTATCGGAGCACTTCGGTGCGACCGCCCTGCGTGTGGGAGTCGTGACCGATATCATCTCCCCTGTGCCGAGCAGCGCCAATCAGCGCATGCAGCAGCATATTCTGGGGAATCCGAATATCTTCGGCGAACGACTGAGCGAGTTGCAGATGTCCGCGGCTTCCCGGACCCAACTGGAAGGCGGGATCGGAATCAACCGTCGCCTCGGCATTCGTTCCATGCGCACGAATCAGCCCGGCAACCCCGATCTGCTTCTTAACATCAATATCGACATCAATACGTTGGCAGAAGAGTCCTATGATGTCTCGACGACCGAGCTGGAGAAGTTCCTGCGCGGCGCGTTGAAGCACATGGACAACAACATTCCGCTGATGAACGAGCGGTCTCTCTTCGAATAAGAAGGACTGCCACAGCCATGACCGATCGCCAACCTACGGGCCCCGTGTGGGCCAAGCGCGTCTCCGCCGGCGGAATCGACGCCGTGAATGTCGCATATTGCGCCGGGCGGGACGTTCGTGGCCGCCCAGCGGCCGATCATGATCTGATCGAGCACGATCTGGCGACAAACGCCGCCCACGCGCTGATGTTGGCGGATCGCGGAATCCTCTGCTCGAAAGAGGAACGGGCGATTCTGGCTGCTCTTCTCGATGTGAAGGCCCGGTACGAGCGCGGTGAAACGATCATCGATCCCGCGGCCGAAGATGTTCACATGTCGATCGAGTCTTTTGTGACTGCCAAGGCCGGTCCGGGCGCGGGCGGGCGCCTGCACACCGGCCGCAGTCGCAATGACCAGGTTGCCACGGACATGCGTCTCTGGCTGCGGGGGCGCATCGCGGCGTTGAGCGACGAACTGGCTGACCTGGCAGGATCGTTGGCTGCGCACGCGCGCGCTCACGCCGAATCCGTCTGCCCGGGCATGACGCACATGCAACCGGCGATGGTAACGACCTGGGGGCACTGGACCGCGGGGTATCTGGCTCGCCTCGTCCGCGATCTCCGGCATCTCGGAACCGTGCTTGCCGAGTTGCGCGAGTGCCCACTCGGCTCCGCAGCCTCGTTCGGCACCAGTTGGCCAATCGATCGTGAACGCACCGCTGCATTGTTGGGGTTTGGCGGTCCGACGTTGAACTCGACGGACTCCATTTGGGCCCGCGGCGAATTGGAAGCACGGTACGTTTTCGCTGCCGCGCAGGTGCTCGGCCATCTTTCCGGCATGGGCCAGGATCTGATCCTTCTCTCTTCGCCGCCGCGTCAGTGGATTCGTCTCGACGATGCCTTTGTAACCGGCAGCTCGATCATGCCGCAGAAGCGCAATCCCGACTTCGCGGAAGTGACCCGCGCCCGGGCGGCGGTGCTTGCGGGGCACTTGCAGGCACTGATTGGCGTCGGCACCGCAGTGCCTGCTGGATACAATCGCGACAGCCAGTGGACAAAGTACACGGTCATGGACGCCGCGGCCGAGGCCGAAGGCGCGCCGACACTGTTCGCCCGAGTCTTCGAGACTCTTGCCGTCGACGTGGAGGCCATGCGAGCGGCCTGCGCGCAGGGCTTCCTGAATGCGACGGACGTAGCGGATTTCCTCTCGCGCACGCGGGAGTTACCCTTCCGTGACTGCTATAGGTTGCTGGGACGGGCAGTTGCTTCTTGCGAAGAAGCAGGCCATCTCGATCGCGATTCGCTGAATGCAGCGCTTGCCGAACAGCAGCCCGACACCAAGCCGATGACCGAAGCGGAATGGGCGCAGTTCGACGATCCGGTCGAATTGCTTTCGCTACGCTCGCAGACCGGCTCGCCCAACCCGGAGAAGGTGGCCGAAGCCATCGAGAATCTGGAAGCGCAAGCGCGGAGCGCGCACGACGAGATCGCCGTTGCTTCAGCCAAGTGGCGGAAAAGTATCGCCGTACTTTGGGAAGAAGTCGCGCGCCGAGCTTCCTGATTTACATCTGAACTCCACCCTACATCGCATCCGAAAATCGAATAAAGCCAAACCGGTTTCTGTTGACCGAGGAATGGTCAGACAGGGATATACTGCTTAAGTGACCGCCTGCCCTCCATTTCGCGCGGCGCTTGATTACGATGACCAAGACGGAGACATCGACAATCCGGATGCTGGCGTTTCTGCCCCTCGATCGGGCCGCGCGTCAGATTGCGTCCGAGGCCGCTCATCTTTGTCATTTGCTCGGAGGAACGCTCGATTTCCTCTTTGCCGGTTCGGAATCGGACGGCATGCGAGACACGGTCGCGTCGCTGCTTCACAGCACGAAGATTGTCGATTGGGAGCTCCATTTCGCCGAAGGCGCGCTGGCCGCTTCCATCGAGAACGCAGCCATTGATTTGAAGGCTGATCTCGTCGTTCTGGGGCCGCCGGCGCATCGTAGCGAGAAGGGCGTCCTGACGCGGGGCGACCTGGCAAAGCTCGCGCGCGTGCTGCCCTGCTCGATGCTTCTGATGCCCGCGTGTCAGCAAGATGGCACGCGCTTCCGAAATCTCGCGGCAGCGATTAAGTACGATAGCAGCTCTCTCGCGATGCTGGACTTCCTGTGCGCACTTGCCCGACGGCAGTTCGCCGATCGTCTTCATATCCTTCGCGAATACGATCTCTACGGCTATCGTGGCGTTGATGATCCGGCGAACGATCCGAAGGCGGATTCGTCCTACAACGAATGGAAGTCCATGGAGTTGTACTTGATGAAGGACTTCCTGGAATTGCCGAACCTCGATCATCTGAACGTGACGATGGAGGCCATCCGCGGGCTTTGTGGCCGCGGTGCCGTCGAGTTCGCCAGTCGCATCCGAGCGAACTTGCTGGCGCTTCCCGCTCCGCACCAGAAGAGCAAGTTCTGGAGCCATTTCTTCGGCGAACCCTTCGATCAATTGCTTCAAGAGGAGAGTTGCTCGCTTCTTCTCTTCCGCGATCAATCAATGGCCCGCAACTGACGGCATCGATCGCAACCAACCGCACCTCGAATCAGAACCCCAAAACACTTCAATCCCCGGAACAGGAGTCCACCGATGGAACTCTCGATGCTCTCCTTACTAACTATTCTCCTCGTCGCCTGGATGGCCGGTATCATTGCCAACCGAATTGGCTTTCCCGCGATTCTTGGCGAACTGGCCGCCGGTATCATCATCGGTCCCGCACTGCTAGGGCAGTGGGGGATCGGTTTCGAACAAGCCGTTCCAGGCCTGGACGTGCTCGCACAGATCGGCGTGTTCGCACTGATGCTCTACATCGGAATGGAAGTCGATTATCGCGACATGTTGCGTTGCGGCAAAGCCGGGTTGCTTGGCGCAATTGGCGGCTTCATCGTTCCATTCGGGGCAGGCTACCTGATGGCCTACTTGTGGGGAGCCGGTCACGGCGGCGGATTGTTCCTGGGTCTGGCGATGGCCGTTACATCGCTTGCAACGAAATCTCGCATCCTTGCGGATCTGAATCTGTTTGGGACGCGTATCGCGAACGTTCTTCTTTCCGGCGCGCTGCTCGCAGATGTCGGAGCGCTCGTCGTCTTTGCTCTCGCAATCGGCATCGTCGGGCCGGAGGGATTCAATGCGATGGATCTGGTGCTCGTTGTGGTGAAGGCGATACTCTTCTTTGCCATCGCGATTGTCCTGGGCGTAAAGGTTCTTCCCTTTAGTGAAGGTCTGCTTCAGCGACTCGGCATGTCGGAGCGCACGGGCAGCTTCACCTACGTGATGCTCGTTGCTTTGGTGTACGCGGAACTGGCCCATCTGCTGGGATTGCACGCGATTGTTGGCGCCTTCATGGCCGGCGCATTCATGCGTCGAGGAGTCCTGCGGCACCAACTCTCACACGAAATCGCGAGTGTCGTGCGAGACATGTCGCTGGGTTTCCTGGCACCGATCTTCTTTGTCACGGTTGGCTTCCATGTTAGTCTCGACGTCGTGTTTGCGGAGCCGGTGTTTGTGATTCTTGTCATCGCGGCCGCCACGCTGGCGAAGATCTTCGGCACGGCAGGGTTCTATGTCTTCAGCGGCAATGGATGGCGCGAAGGTATGGTGATTGGTGCCGGCATGAACGGTCGGGGTGCCGTTGAGATCATCATCGCAGAGATCGCTCTTGGTCTCGGAATCATCGATGCCAACCTGTTCTCGGCACTTGTTCTGATGGCGTTCTTCACAACATTGACGGTACCAATTGGCCTGAAACTCGGCGTGAAGTGGCTTGAGAAGCACGGCGAGCTGGCGCGCATGGACGATGAACGCGAAGGCATCGTGATCGTCGGCGCGGATGCACTTGGTAGAGCGGTCGCACAGCGAATCCGCCACGAGACAAAGGAACCCGTGTGCCTGATCGATACGAATCCTGATCACTGTCGAGCGGCGCAGGAAGAGGGATTGGAGGCCATTCGCGGAAGTGCCACGCGTGAAGAAGTACTGATCCTGGCCGGAGCGCGCGAAGCGTCGACGCTTCTTGCCATGACCACGAACGCGACGATCAATTCACTGGTCGCCCAGCGCGCCCGCGAACTGTTCGGCATTCCGCGCGTCCGCACAGCGCGTCCTTCGCCAGAGGAAGAAAGCGCCATCCACGGATCAACCCTCGCCCCGATCTGGCCGCACTTGGAGGGCGCACACTTGCTCGATCCATGGACGCGCGTTGCAGGGCGTCATCCTGCGCAAACAGAAACCGTCGAAGCGGAAGAAACCGAAACCTGGAGCGAGGCATGCCTGCGACTCGCGAAGTCGCGCGCCCTACTTCCACTGTTCATTCGACGCGAAGATCGCGCGCGATTTGCTGCGGAAGACGACAAGCTCAAGCCGGGGGACGAGATCATTTGTATGCGGCGTGACACCGGTGGGGGAGAACTCACACGCCGCTTCGCGGAATCCGTTGCGATGGGCACAGTGCTGGACTTTCAGAACGAGACGAGCTTCGAGACGTTCCTCGTCAGCGTCGCCGGCAGCCTGAGTTCGCGCCTCGACGTGACGGAGAGCGATCTGGCCGACAGCCTGCGCGAGCGTGAGCGCGAATTCTCGACGGTGCTCGTACCGGGCATGGCGATTCCTCATGTTTCGCTACCGGGCGTCATTGGCCTGCACATTGCGCTTGTCCGCGCAGAGAAAGGCATCGCGTTTCCAGATCAGAACGAACCCGTCACGATGGCATTTGTTCTGATTGGCTCCGAAGAAGACCGCCAGATGCATCTGCATGCACTGTCAACAATTGCGCGACTCGCCGAGTCGGACGGATTCGAGCAGGCGTGGCGCCAGGCGAAGACAACCGATGACTTGCGCCAGCACGTACTCGACCTCTGCTGGTCGTTCGAGGAGGAAAACATCTGACGCAAGGGGCTACTGAAGCAGCCAGTAATCGCTCGTGTGTTCCGTCAGCAGAAGAGAGCTCGCGGGCGACTGGCGCCCTTCGTAGATCACAAACGATGTCACACGATAGGCCGGCTCCGCGACGCCTGGAATCGTGAAGGACCATTCCTCGGTGATCGATCCGGCTGGCGCCAGAGTCGGAAGCGCCATTTCCCAGCTTTGGACAACATCGGACTGGCTGTCGAACGCCTCGACGATCAACGTGCCATCCGTCGAAGCGATCCCATTGTTCGTCACATCAACCTGCAAGGCGATTGTATCGCCGGCGTAGTAGACGCCGTGATTGGCAGTCAGTTGGCCGAGTTCGAGCCGCGCCGCTCGCACGTCAAACGATTGCTGCGTCGTGGCCAGGATCGTCCCCTCTTCATTCCAGACTTCTGCCTGCGCGACATAAGCCCCGATAGGAAGATCGGACGTGTCGATAGGGAATGCGACGAGGCCCAGCGGAGTTTGCGCGGCGAGCGTTCGGACTTCCGTCCCGCCTGCAGTGCTCTCCACGCCAGCGCGATCAAGAACTCGAACTCCGGCGTACAAAGGTCCTGCACCGCCAGTCCAAGAGAACTCCACGTTCGCATCAATCGAGTCGCCGCGGAAGGGTTGCTGATTGGTGAGACTGAAGGAAGTTAGCTCGAATCCCACAGCTTGAGTCTCAACCTGGAAGCGGAACTGATTCGTGAACTCGGCGACCCCATCCAGGTGAGATTGCTGCAGGGGATAGACTGTGATTCGGAGCAATCGATCCCCAGATGGAAGGAGTCGCGTACTCCATGAGAATTCGTGATCCGGCCAGACTTCCTTCTCAGGTCCCGCACCTCCGGCATAGATCTTCGGATCATAGTACGTCGCTCCACCAAAAAGTGCGAGCGCCACATCGGCCGAGAAGACTTCGCCCGCGGACTTCTCCAGCAGGATCACATCAGAGACATCCAGGCTTCCGTCGAGGAGCACTTCCTCCGTGTAGGACGGCACGAGGGGCTTGCCCGTCTCAAGCACAAAGGGCTGGTTGCCGATCTCGATGATATCTCCCTCGTCGGTCGCGTTCAGTGAGTAATCTGGTACGTCGATGATGACTTCCTGAGAGCGCCTCAGGCGCTGCGGCGCCTCTACGCGGGGGCCACCAGTAGGATAGAAGGCATCGTGAATGTGTTTCCCGATCTTCGGATCGCCATAGAGGTTGTAGCTGACAATCCACTCATTTCGCAGGGCATTCGTGATGTGCCAGGATGAATCGGGATAGAGATCGCTTCGCGTGCGATCCAGGGCATACCCGATACCCTTGTCGTAATTGATCAGGTACCAGAAGAGCTGACCAATCGACGGATCGTTCACCTTGTTGCCGGTGACCTGAATCGCACCGATGTACGCAGGTACTCCGCGCTCGACCAGCGCATCGGGCATCCCATTGCCGGAGAAGTTGATCCACGAGTTTGGGTAGTAGGAACCGGACAGGCATGTCGTTCCAATCATGATAGGACGCGTATTGCCGAAATACCCTAATGGAAACGATGCCGGAACGATATCATCCCAGCCATCCGTCCAGCCATGTCCGAAGTATCCGATCAGGCCGGAAGACGGGGCTTTGGAGTCGAAGACTGTGCGCTCTGTGTTCTCGACGATCTGTGACAAGAAATCCGCCTGCACCGTTATGTGTGGATAGATCGTTGTGTGCGAATCGCGCATCGATGTGATCTTGGAAATGAATAGCCCCTCGGACTTCCCTTCGCCCGCCAGCAGATACATTGTTGAACTCGGTCCGCCGAGTGCATAAGGGCCAGGATCGAGATCGAGGCTGTTCTGAATGTGCTTCATCAGCTTGTCAGGCGTATTGCCGATGATTCGACCGACATTCAACTCAGGAACGATATAGTCGCCAACAGTGTTCGCGTAGAGAATATCAGACGGCCAGCAATACAAGTTATCCCCTGGCTCTTCATTGAAGTAATTCGGAACACTGAAGGCGCTCGCGGGAACGATGTTTGGCTCGCCCACGAGAAGCAGGTAGCCATTTCCCCAATAGCCGTTTGCCATTTGCTTCTGCCACACGCCAGAGTTCTTCGCGAGCAAAGGAGTAATCTCGCTGTCATCAACAATCAGTTCTGGCGCAACGAATCCTAGAACTCCATTTCGCCATCGTGCGAGCTCCGCGGTCTTGCGAAGCAGTTTCTCAACCTTCTTGTTGAGCCACTTCGCCGCCTGATAGGCCTCCATTTCCGAACCGAACGAGTAACCGCCGGCGTATTGTCGAAAGAGCTCTCCTGGACACGTTAGGATAATGTAATCCGACTGCGCGCACATCGCTTTGTGAAGCGCTGCGGGCGTCATTCCACCCGCCACCATATTCTGCGGAGCATACGTTTCTTCCACAGTCGGCGAACCGTATGAGCGCTGGAGATAGCGAAACTTGAAGGCCTCTCCGAACGCTGGAACGGCTGGAATCGGTGCCGCCAGCACAGGAACCATATCGAGCGTGATCTGCAGCGTGTCGCCAGGCTTCATCGTCTTGATGGCCTTGCCTTCCATCTCGTAGCGGCAGCCGCCTTCGATGTGCCAGGTCCGGCTGTAATCGTAAAAGAGCCCGGCGGAAGAGATAACCTCGAAGTTGAAGATCTGAAAACCATGTACTTCGTACTGAAGGAATTCGACGTTGTTGAGTTCCTGGTTTCCGTTGTTCAAGAGTTCGATCACAACGCGCACGTAGTTTTCTCCGCCGAAGTTCTGCCACATCACGTCATGCTTCGAGAGCATCCAGCTGTACTTCACCGGTGGGGGATTCTCGATGTTCACCAGGCGATTCGCATAACCCTTTTTTCCATCGGTATCGATGGCTTCGACGACAAGATAGCGCTCGCCGTTTTGCTCCTTGCGCGTATCCCAGGAGAAGAGAGCGAACTTGCTGGGAGCTTGCTGGACCTGCGTGTACTTCCTACTATCGCGACAGATTCCATCGACGTAGAAATTCAGCTCGGCGACAGCGACATCGTCATCTCCATGACCCTCAAAGGTGATGTATCCTTGGACTGGTGGAAGGAAATCGTAGACAATTTGCGCGGTGGGCACCGTGGTATCGATGACATTTGCGATGGAAACATCCGCGCTATCGCTCGCGCGGTTGTCGGCACGGTCGACGGCCTCGACGTTGATATTGTGTGATCCATTGGGGTACTGAGTCGCGTCGAAATCGAGTTCAAACGGGGCGGAGTAATCGGTCGCGATCAACTCACCATCGATCATGAAGTTTACACGATCCAGAGAGGGATCATTGACTTCAGGCGCGATGATGGTTCTGCCGCTGATTGTTTCTGGAAGAGGGAGTCCGATGACGGGCGATTCAGCATCGGGCGTCGTCATCTCCGTCCGAAAATTGAATGGCAGTGACGACGTCGCGTTTTCCGCTGCATCGGTGATTCTCACTGCGGCCTCGTGCATGGTGTCGGGCAGTAAGCCCTCGATGCGCACGATGTGCGAGGCACTCGGTGTCAGAATCTCCTCGTAGGCCGAACGCGACCCAAGGGTCTTTCCGTAGTAAACCCGAACCGTGACGGGCTCGTTTGCCTCCACGGAAATCTCAACCGCATCGGCGGCGATCGAGTCGATCACGGGAAGGGTCACAAAGCTCGGAGCTGTTTGGTCAGATGACCAGGTCTCCTCACGCGTATTGTTGGTCTCGTCGCCTTCCGCAATGGTGCCGCCGGAATCGACCTGCACGGAGACGTGGATTGCACCCGGAGGCAAATCAATCGGTGCTGTGAAAGCAAGTTGCCTGGATTCGCCGGGCGCCAGGTTGCCCGTGGCGATTGTTTCGACTCCGGTCCCATCGACAGACAGCGTGCATTCGATGGAACCATCCGCCTCCTGGTCGCCGGCGTTTGTGATCGAGATCCAGGGAATCGAGGAGTCCGCATCCCGCCAGATGTCCTCCGCGGCGAGATCGGGCAGAGCAGTCAGTGCATCCGCACAGCACAGATGCACAGCAAATACCAGCACTCCTGCAATGAGCAGCCGAAGACGTCTCATAACCCCGCTCCCGAGTGGCCGAGAATGTCCGATTCTTGTAACCGAACGGAATCACAGTCACTTCAAGCAGACAATCGAAAAGCACCGGCCCCTGGGTTTGGGGGCCGGTGCAAGTGCTTCAATGTATTCTCTATCTTCAACTCTCCGGCTTCTTCTCCGGGGTTTTGGAACGCGCTTCTTCGTCGCCCGGGTGGGGCGGGTGAACCTTCATTGGCCAGTCCACGCGGATGGTGTAATCCATCTTCCGCTCGGTGTTGACCTTATCGAGAATCTTCTCGCTGATCTCGTTCGCCTTCTTCACGACACTGGCTTCGGTTACGCCGCTCAGTTTGCCGCGTTCGACGACGATCTTGCCGTTGATAATCGAGTAGTCCACGTGGTGCGTCGTGCCGCACATCACGGACGCGGCGATGGGATCGAGGCTCGCGCCGCCGGCGAAGGCAAACTGGTTGAGGTCCAGCATGATGATGTCCGCAGCGCAGCCTACTTCGATGCGACCAATCTTGTCGTTGCCAAGAATGTCGGCACCGCCTCGTGTGCCGAGCCACAGCGTTTTGCGCGTATCGATTGCCTGCACGCCCTGCGCGGCGCGATGCGTCAGGAACGCGAGACGCGCTTCGCCAAGCATGTCGCCACTGTCGTTGCTGGAGGAACCGTCGACGCCAAGGCCGACCTTCATTCCGGCGGCAACCATTTGCGGGATCGGAGCGATGCCGCTGCCGAGGCGACCGTTCGACGCCGGACAGTGCGCGACACCGGTGCCGTTCTCAGCGCAGCGCTTGCGCTCTGCCGCATTCAGGTACACGGCGTGGGCGAACCAGACGTCCGGGCCTTCCCAACCCATCTTTGCAACGTAGTCCAACGGCCGGCAGCCGAAGCGCTCCCAGCAGTAGTCGTTCTCATCGAGCGTTTCGGCCAGGTGAGTGTGCATGCGCACGCCATAGTGCCGCGCGACCCTGGAGGTTTCGCGAAAGATCGTTTCGTCGGCGTTGAAGGGCGAACACGGCGCCAGCGCGATTCGCAGCATCGAGAACGGCGAATCGTCATGGTACTTCTGAATCACGCGATCGTAGTCGGCCAGCACGCGGTCCGGCTTCTCGACCAGCGACAGCGGCGGCAGTCCGCCGCGATCGATTCCCAGCGTCATCGAGCCGCGCGTCGGGTGGAAGCGCATGCCGAGCGACTGGGCCGCGCGGATTTCCTCGTCGATCAGTTCGACCGGGGCCGATTCCGGGTGCAAGTAATGGTGGTCCATCGTCGTCGTGCAGCCCGTCATCAGCAGTTCCGCCATCGCGATCAGCGCCGCGACATGGACGCCTTCCGCGTCGACGTGCTCCCACATGTGGTAAAGCTCGATCAGCCACTCAAACAACTCGGCGTTCTGCGCACGTCCGACCACTCGCGTCAGCACCTGGTACATGTGGTGGTGGCAGTTCACCAGGCCGGGCATCACGAGGTGCGAGGAGGCGTCGATGGCCGGGATATCCGGGGGCAGCGAGTTCGCCTGGCGCAGATTCTCGCCGATCGCGATGACCTGAGGTCCTTCGATCAGAATATCGACATTTTTCAGCTCGCGCTGATCGTCATCAAAGGTCGCCAGGCATCGGCAGTTCTCGATCAACAACCTCTCAGGCTGAGTGTTTTTGGCATCGTTCGTCATGATCGCTCAATCTCCAGTGAAAATCGGCCCTTCGCCGCCCAAACCTTTTCTTTCACACGGCAAGAGCGCGGGCGGCAACTCCGAAATGCCATCCACGCCTGCCTGTACCGCTTCTTGCGTATCCATTTCGAAGGGGCATGAAGAAGTCCATTCCGCGACGAAGAGGAGTCTCTCATGGCGCGTCCCATCGCGATTTCCAAAGCCGTTCTGATCGAGGCCTTCTCCGGCTTCACTGTTTACAATGTGCGGTTTTTCCTGGACGCCGAGGATGGCGCGATCATCCAGGTGCCACACGACGTGGTCGAGTACTGCCTCGGCCGGGGCGAGGGGACCGACCTGCAGCTTTCCGATTCGCATGATTTGCCTCTGGCCCAGCGTATCGCCGATGAAATCCAATGGCTCGCGCAAGGCTTCGATGACGAAGGAATGATCTTCGAGCAGGACGATCAGCGGTACTTCCCGATTACTCCATTGGGTGGGCGCGATGAGCAGGAAATCCGCGACGAAGTCGAGAAATGGCTCGACGATAACGGCCTGGAAACGGTCGACTAGAGGCCCGGCGCCCCGGCCTCGCGGGGGCCCATTTCGTCGCAGGAGCACCCGTCCATGAGCCACTCTTCTTCCGGCGCAATCCCGAAGCTGCGCGATAAGCTCGATACCCCCATTCGATGGGGAATCATCGGCTGCGGCATGATTGCTACCCACGCGATCTGTCCGGCGATCCGCTGGTCGCCCATGACGCGTTTGCTGGGCGTGTCGAGTCGTGACGCGGATACCGCCCAGCGCAAGATGCGCGAGGCGCAGGCCGAGCGATCCTATGGCAGTTACGAAGAACTCCTGGCCGACCCGGAGATCCAGGCGGTCTTCATCGGCACGCCGAATGGCACGCACGAGGAATGGGTCATTAAGGCTGCGAAGGCGGGCAAACACATCCTTTGCGGGAAGAGCCTGGCCCTGAACAGCGCCGCCGCCCAGCGGATGGTCGAGGCCAGTCAGGAGGCCGGCGTGCTGCTGATGGAAGCCTACATGTACCGCCACCACCCGCAGTGGGACACGGTGCGTGCGCTGATCAAGGAAGGACGGATCGGCGAGGTCCGCCTCATCCGCGCCGGCCTCTGCGGGCCGCTGCACAACACGCACGACCACCGTTGGTCCAGCACTCTCGGCGGGGGGGGGCTCTACGACGTGACCTGCTACGCTGCGAACGTCGCGCGGATGCTATACGGTCGCGAGCCCATCAACGTTAGTGCGCGCGCGGACACATCGACGCCGGACAAGGTGGATCGCACGTCTGTGGCAATTCTCGATTTCGATTACGGCCGGATGGCGCTGATCTCCGGCAGCCTGGCGAGCTTCAACAACCAGTACTGCGAAATCGAAGGGACCTTCGGGCGGATTTCGATCGAGCACCCCTTCATTCCCGGTTGGGAGCGCACGGCGATTTACCTGCAACACGGGATGAACGCAGAGACGATCGAGATCCCCGGTGCGAATCACTTCCTGCACCAGATCGAGCACTTCTCGCTGTGCCTGTCGGATCCGACGCGTCCGATGTCGCCGGCGGAAGACGGGCTGCTGCAGATTCTGGTCAACGAATCGATCGAGCAGGCGTGGCTGTCCGGCAAGGTCGTGGAAGTGCCCGAGCCCTGATTCGGGGCGAAAAAGCGCCGATCATTGTGACACTTGGATAGCGTGGGTCGATAATAAGGCCAGCGAGAGGCGGAGGGGGATTCAGGCGCGCCGGCTTCGAGTGCTCCCTGCCCAAAAGCCCGCTGGCTGCGACGAATCCACGCCTCTCGCTACTAGATTTATCGGTTCTTTTCGCTCCAGATACCCGCTTCAATCAACGAGTGTAGATGGATCATGCCGATCGCCTGATCGTCGTCATCCACGACGGGCAGGACGGTGATCTTGTGCGTTTCCATCAAGTCCACGGCCTTGGCACCGTGAAGGTCGCCATGGACGCGCTTGGGCTGGCGGACCATGACTTCGCGGACCTCTGAGTTGACGTCGACCGGACCGCGCAGGAAGAGCCGCCGCAGATCGCCGTCGCAGAAGATCCCGGTCAACGTGCCGGCCTCGTCGGTCAGGGCCACGGCGCCCTGGCGCTTCGTTGTCATCTCGTCAATTGCTTCTCGGACCGTAGCGGTCTCCGGCAGAACCGGATTCTGGTCGCCGGTGACCATCAGGTCTCGCACGCGAACGAGCAGCCGCCGCCCCAGCGAGCCCAACGGGTGGCGAATCGCGAAATCTTCCGCCTGGAAACCTCGCAACTGCATCAGGGCCGCTGCCAGTGCATCTCCCATGGCCATCTGGGCAATCGTCGACGCCGTCGGGGCCAGATTCAGCGGACACGCCTCCTGATCCACTTCGGTCAGCAGAACGACATCGGAGCGTTCTGCGAGCGCCGATTGCATCCGTCCCGTGATGGAGATGACCGGGATTCGTTCGTGCTGCGCATACGGGAGCAAGTTGAGGATTTCGTCCGTCGCTCCGCTGTGAGAGAGCGCCAGCAGGACGTTGTCCCGGGTCAGCATTCCCAGGTCACCGTGGACGGCCTCCGCGGGGTGAAGGAAGAAGGCCGGCGTGCCCGTGGAGGCAAACGTCGCGGCGATCTTCGCGCCGACATGGCCGCTCTTCCCCATCCCGGTCACGATGACGTGGGCCTTCGCGCCGAGAAGAATCTCCGTCGCGCGATTGAACGACTCGCCATCCAGGTTCTCGGACAGCCGCCGCAGTGTTTCGGCTTCGAACCCCAGAACGCGGCGCCCCTCTTCGTGGGCGGATTGTGTACTTGCCGGCTTGCTCATAATGCAATCACCTCACAGACTCAAATCCACCTAGCGCCCACGGCGCAGCAGGGCCAAGAGTAAAGACAATGGCCGTTCGTCATTGCCCATCCCTCTCAGGAACCGAATTCACATGCCTCCATCCCCACAAGTCGAAGTCCTCGACGCACAATTCCTCGTTTCCTGGCCGAAATGGAGGCCGGGCGAACTCGAGGAATTGCCCGAGGTTTGCTTTGCCGGCCGCAGCAACGTGGGGAAGAGCTCGCTACTGAATTCGCTCGTCGGGCGCAAGGCGCTGGCGCGAACATCCCGGACCCCGGGCCGAACCCAGGCCATTAACGTCTTTGAAATCAGGCTTCGACTTGATGGCGAAGAGAGGCGAATGCACTTCGTCGACCTGCCGGGATACGGCTATGCCAAGGCCCCGAAAGCCGTTCAGGCCCAGTGGCTGCCGATGATGGCCAGCTTCCTGCATGCGAACCCGCTGCTGCGGGCCTGCGTAACGTTGCTTGACATTCGACATACGCCGACGGGGCAGGACGCGGAGCTGTTTGAGTTTCTTGCAGAGAACGCCGTGCCGATCCTGCCAGTTGCCACGAAGGCCGACAAGATCGGATCCACCCGCCAGCACAAGCACCTGGGCGCGATCTCGACGAAACTCGAGATCCCGCGTGAGGCGATTCGCGTCTACTCTTCCCAGACCGGCAAAGGCCGGATCGGGTTGCTGCAGGACATCTATGAGCTCGGAAACTGGAGCGAAGCGGGCTGAGGGATGCTCAGCAGATTCAGGAATAGAGAAAGCGCCGGCATCGTGCCGGCGCTTTCTCTATTCGGAAACTTGTGGTGGACAGGGGCGGGGTCGAACCGCCGACACCGGGATTTTCAGTCCCGTGCTCTACCAACTGAGCTACCTGTCCACGAACGGCGCGTCAGACATGCGCCAAACAGGTTTGGGAGCCTGTGATCCGATCCCTCGTGGGTCAAGCGGAAATGGCCCGTTTTCCCCTTTTTTCTCCGTCACTCGTAGACGAAGAACTCGACCCGGCGATTCATGGCGCGCGAGGCATCGTCGTCGCCTTCCTGAAGCGGAAGGCCCTCGCCGAAGCTCACTGTTTCCAGGCGATCAGGCGCGATCCCCATCTCGATCAGGGCCTGACGCACGACTTGGGCGCGGCGACTGCCGAGCGACAGATTATACTCCTCGGTCCCCTGATCGTCTGTGTGGCCACGCAGCAGGACTTTGATCTCCGGGTTCGCCTTCAGGTACGCGATGTTCTTCTGCAGAGCCGCCTTGGATTCCGGGGTCAGCTCCCAGCTGTCGAAGGCGAAGTGAACCATCGCCAACTCCGGGATCGCGACGCCGGCGGGGCGGTTCTCCTCGACAGGGCTGGCTTCGACAGGAAGCCCCGTGAGGTGATCGTACCAGCGCGCGTCGGGACGTTCCGAGGCGGGGAGGCTGGAGGGGATGCTCGCCTCGGCCTGCTCTTCGACCTGAACGGCGTCCTTGTTGGATTTCTTATCGGACACGCGATCCGGGAAGAAGGAGATGAACCCCTTCTCCCCCTTGCAGGCTGTGCCCAGCAGCAAGACGCCCCCCAGAAGGAGGGCGCCTGCGACTCGCAGGAAGATTCGATTAGTCAGCGCACGAGACATCGTCAGTAGTTACTCGCAGACATGGTGTCGGGGCCTGGCTGGTAGACCAGGAACATCGCGCGGCGGTTCAGCGCGTTGGCTTCGGCATTCTCGTCGAAGGTCAACGGGCGAAGCTTGCCGTAACTGATGGTGGAGATGCGGTTCGGATCGACGCCCTTCTCAACCAGGTAGGTGCGAACGGAATCGGCACGGCGTTGGCCGAGAGACAGGTTGTACTCCTCGGTGCCGCGCTCGTCGCAGTGGCCTTCGACCTGTACAGAGACGCGCGGGTGACTGACCAGCCACTGGGCATGGTGCTCAAGAATGGTCTGCCACTCGGGCTTCAGCTCGGAACGGTCGTAGTCGAAGTGGACCATCTCCAGATCCGCGATCTCGACGGCATCTTCAACGCCATCGGTGTCCGCGGTGTTGGGGATGCTGCCCGTGGCGTCCGCATCGAAGCTGAAAGGATCGTACTGGGCATCCGGCACGCCGTTCGGGTTCGCGGCAGACGGGGCACCGACGGGATTCCACTCGCTGGAGCGGGCACCAGCTTGGGCAAGTTCTTCGGCGGTTGGCGCAAATGCGGATGCGCCATCAAGCCGGATTTCGGGATTCATTTTCTTGTGGCCACAGCCTGTAACGGCAAGGGCCGAGGCCAAAACAGCAAAGATTACGAACAAGGAACGGGTGCGGACCATCGAAGGAACCTCCTGGGAACACGTCAACTGGGCGTTTCGAGCCGGAGCGAAGGGGATAATTCGACCGGGAGAGAATCCACTGCGCCTCAATGGATTCCGTCCGAACAGCTACGGACCGGACGGAAACAGCATCAAGAACTTTTTGAGAGAAAACGAAAGGATTTCAGCGCGATTTACTCTGTCGGTAGGCAGGCGCCGGCGCGAAGGTATTCCAGCCAGTCTTTTTCGGCTCCCGGCGACGGCATTCGGCATGCCTGGCCCGCGCGCAGGAAGTAGATCCACGCCTCATCCACCGGCCGCCGAAGAGCCCGCTCCAGCCCGACCTGGTAGAGCACCAATTGCGGCGTATAGGCTCGTTCGAGTTCGGGGAGCTTCTCGCCGTGCTTGCCGCACCAGTCCGTCTTGAAATCGAGGAGCACTAATCGACCCTCGGCATCCTCGAAGTACAAATCGACAATGCCCTGGAAGATCATCGGCTCGTCCGCAGCCTCGAATCCGTCGTGGAGATCGCCGGCCGGAACACCGATCGTAAAGGGGGCCTCGTGGCGGACGCGTTCGGCGCAGGCCAGGATGCGTTGCCCAATTGGCTCTTCAAAGAACAACTGCACCTCGTCGGTTCGGAGAATTGCTGCCTCCTCGGGGGAGAAGTAGCCGGCTTCCGTCAGGCGAGCGAGTTCGTCGGCCACGGCGCGCCCATCCCGCACTGCGACCAGGTCCAGCAGGGCGCAGAGCCGATGCGTCAGCGTCCCGGCGCGTCTTCCGGCCGCGGGGGCCGTGCCGCTCATGAATGGCGGCAGCCAATCCGGGGGCACCGGCGGGGGAGGAGGCTCTGCATCGGAGCCGGGGCGCCGCGCAGGCGGGTTGTCCTCGTAGTGAATCGCCTCGTACGCACGCTTGGCCTCGGTGACGGAGAGCTTCGCGCGCACAGCCCCATCCGTGGCGCGCATCTGGATTCCGCGAAGGCGCTCGATCATCGTCAGAAGCATCGGGGTGGCGGCCTTCAAGCCATCCAGTTGATCGCTCTCGCGGCTTCCAGCGACTTCGCCGGAGGAGGGCACCGCAGCCATCGGAACATCCACGATGCGCACATGCAATCCGTCGCCGCCGGTCGGACCGATCGGATTGTCGCGATCGATTGCCTGGAACTCCTCGCGCCCGCGCAGTGCCTGCAGCGTCCAATCCATCACCGAGTTCGCAGCCGCCGTATCGCCCTCGCCATCCGGTTGCGTGACTGCGGGGAGTGGAAGATGCCCTTGGATCTTGCTCCACACGTTCTTTGCCGAGCCGATCAGGAAGAGGCGCTCCTTCGCGCGGGTCATGGCAACGTAGAGAAGCCGCAATTCCTCCGAGCGCGCCCGATCGAGCATCGCATCGACGAGAAATTCTCGCGCGATCGAACGTCGCGACTCTCCATAGCGGCGTTCGGGCAAATACCGCACCGCGAAACCCGCTTCGCGATCCCACACGACATCGGCGCGGGCGTCCTGGAAGTTCAAGCGCTTGCCGATGAACGGCACGATGACGACGGGGAACTCGAGTCCCTTGCTCTTGTGGATCGTCATGATGCGGACGACATCGGATTCGGGCGGGGCCGCCGATGGCTGGCCCAAGTCTTCGCCGCGCTGGATCAGATCTTCGATGAACTCCAGGAATCGGCCGAGTCCCGTGCGCCGGAATGAATCGAACTGCACGGCGCGATCCTGGAGATACTGCAGATTCAGACGCCTCTGATCGCCGTTCGGCAATGTTGCGAGACGTTCCCGAAGATCCAGCTCATCGTATAGCCGCGCGAAGAAGTCGCCCATGCTTTCGCGCCGCGCGGCGCTCTGCCACGTTCGCAATCGCACAAGGAAGTCGGCCGATCTGGACTGCAGAGGATGCTCGGAATCTGCGGCGATGGCTTTCAGATTATCGAACAGGCGCCCCTTGCGATCGTGCAGGCGCAGCATCGCCAACTCGTCTTCGGTCCATTCACCCGCCGGCCCGCGGAGGCAGCCGATCAACTGTACGTCGCGATAAGGATTGTCGATGACATGCAGCAACGAGAGCACATCGACGACTTCCTGTTGTGTCAGGAAGCCGATGGACTCCTGCGTGAAGTACTCGATGCCGTGCAGTTTGAACGCCTCGACCAGCTTTGTCGCATAGCCCGACGACGATCGCAGCAGAATCGCGATGTCGCGTCGCGGCACATCCAACGACAGAATTGTTTGCGCAACGTAGTGCGCTTCTTTCTCGTAGGAATCGTAGAGCAGCAGTTCGTCGGTCGCTGCCGTCTCTTCCGCCTCGTCATCATGATCTGCAGCCGTCTGTTCGAGGAGGTGCACCTCGAGCCGTGTCGCCTGCGACCCCGACTCCGCGCGGCCGGGCACGAACGTATGGCGATGATCATAGAGAACGCTTCCGATGCGAGGGCAGAAGAGCGATTCGAAGAAGCGATTCAGCTCGCGAAGCAGCGCCGGGGCGGAACGGAAATTCTCCTGCAAATCGATTCGCGCACCAGGCGATGCCAAAACATCAGGCGCATAATCCCGATAGCGATCATACAGACTCTGGAACTGCGTCGGATCGGCTTGCCGGAAACCGTAGATCGATTGCTTCACATCACCCACAACGAACTGGTTCCCTTGCTCCGCTTCCGAGGCCGGGCGCGACACGCATTTCAGCAGCGTCGCCTGCAGCTCGTTCACGTCCTGAAACTCGTCCACAAGTACGTACTCAAATCTCTCCTGCATGCGCTTGGCGGCGGCAGTCGGTGCGTCGTCCTTTGATGACAAGAGTTGCAGGGCGAGGCGCTCCAAGTGCCCGTAAGTCAAACGGCGCTGCTCCTTGTGGCGCGCCAGCAACTCATCAATCAGCCTGAGCCCCAGGCGATCGAGCATCAGACGGACGAAAGGCATCGTGGAAGCGACCTGCGCCCGCATGTCATTCATGGAGACATCCGGCTCGAGCATTTCGAGCGCCTTCTTCGCCTCCTCAACGGTTTCCTTCAGCGACGCGCTTGCCGCGTGCAGGACCGCATCGCCCGCAGAAGCATTCTTCGTCAGACCACTGCGCCGCGGCAGCTTCAGCATCTGCTTGAAGTCCGGAAGCGGCTGCGCGGGATCGATATTGGTCATCAGAGTGGCGAGTTGACTCTCCAGATCGGCGATCGCCTGCCAATACTTCTTCGCCCAGTTTGCAGAGAGGGAATCCAGCCCCGCTGCTCTTCGCAGGGAGGACATTGCAGACACAATGGTGCGCAGCGGTTCGAGCACCCACTTGGAAATGCGCTTCCCAGCTTCGGAATCCTCAAACGGAATCGTGTCGTTTGCCGCCTCCTCGTAGAAGGGCAGAACCCGCTCGAACACGAAGGCGTGAGGATCGGTGAGGGCCTCGAGGAAACTGATGATCGAGCCAGTCGTTTTGCCGATCATTTCCAGCCCATCGGCGGGGGAGAGCTGTTCCAGAATCTGAAACAGAACAGGTCCCTCTTCCGGATCGTCGAGCACGTCCGCGAGCGCCTCGTCTATGACCTCTTCGCGTAGGAGAATCGCTTCCTCTTCCGCCATGACGTCGAAGTCCGGGGCGAGATCAATCTCGGCAGAGCTCTCGTGCAGTAGTGCGAGGCAGAAACTGTGAAGCGTTGAAATCGGCGCGCGGGGCAGTATCGTGAGTTGATTCTGCAGATGGCGGATCGTCTTGTGATCCGCGCCCTCCCAGCGGAGTCGTGCGATTTCGTCACGCAGTTTCTTGCCCAGACGCTCCTTCATTTCGCTGGCGGCTGCGCGCGTGAACGTCACGATCAGCATGTTCTCGATCGAGACAGAATTCTCCGGATCTTTCAGCAAGCGAAGGACGCGCTCGACCAGCGTTGCCGTCTTGCCGGCTCCGGCACCTGCATTTACGAGCACATTCTGGCCGCGCACGTCGAGGGCGCTCTGCTGCGCCGCTGTCCATTTGATCTCGCTCACGGCTGCCCTCCTTCAGGTGGGCCAAGCCACGATTCGACGGCATCCGAGCGCTTCAAGTTCGGGACAAGTCGCCGCGAGTTCATCGAGTAGTCGAGTCGGCAGGCGGGCCGATAAGGACACCATCCGCAAGGCGTTGAGGTTCCCTGCAAAGCGGGCCCCACTTGCACATCGCCTCGCGCGATCGCCTTCACGTGATGGCCGATAGTCTCTTTCGCCTTGATCAGCAGGCGCTCGAACTGCGGATCGCTGATCGCATCGCCGTAGTGCGCCGTCTTGACGGCCGGATCGCCGGGAGTCCGACCAACAAGTGCCATCCCGTTCGGGTCGACCCAAAGCGTTGCATTGGCCGTTGCGGGAACGATTCCGCGGTACGTGCGCCCCGTGTCGTCGCGTTGCACGATTCCCAGGTAGACCGCGCCACCGAGTTTCGCCGCCTCGCCATCAAGCAACTTCTTCGCATTCGCCTGCAGCGCACACAGGTACACCGGCAACTGAAGGCTCTTGCCATCTCGGGCGGCCGCCCAGTTCTGTTTCCTGCTTCCAAGCTTGTAGTCCACGACAATCAGCCACTTGTCTCCGTCCCCACTTTCGGCCACATCGATGCGATCGATCTGTCCGCGCAGTAGAACCGGAAGTTCCGAACCGTCATCGAGGTGAACCTCCAGGCGCAACGCGTCCAACTCGCCGCGCGGGCCGAAAGTGACTTCCGTCCCGATTGGCCGCGAGCTCATCGCCCGGGCAGCCTGCACGATGAAATGCACAAGGTCCGTGACCTGGCGCTTCACGAGTTCGACGATCGCTTTGCCCCCCGCTGTTTCGTACAAACCGGTTTGCTGCATGCGTTCGACGGGCGCGGCAAATGCCTGCGCGACCTCGGCGGCAATCGCATCGTCTTCGAGATCGGCAAAGCTCTTCGACTCCGCGATCAGCTTGTCTGTCAGTTCCTTCAACGCGGCGTGGGCGAGGCTACCGACGTCGGCCCGGGTCAGCGTTGCATCCGGAGCCACCTCGGGACGGATCATCGCATTCAGGAAATACTGGAACGGGCAGTTCGCGAAGCTCTCGAGGGCAGAGACGCTGGTTCGCAACTCATCGCCAAGGAACTGGCGTGCCATCTCCGACGAAATTCGCGCTTCATTTCGCAAGCCGGCAGTGCAGAGGACCTGGAGGAAGCCCTCGCGTTCTCGCAATGGCAGTCCATCGACGAACTCTTTGGCGCCGAAAAAAGGGGGGACGGAGTCACGGTCGGTCGTCTCGAAGATCTCACGACACAGAATCGCCGCGGCCTCCCGCGCTCGCAGCACGCGATCCGGCGAGAGTTCAGGGACCGTGTGTTCGATGGGACATTGAGGGAAGAGACGCTCAACTTCACTCCAGTAGGGTGAAGGCATCAGGGCCTGCCCCGCATCGTCCGAGAATGGGCGCAGCAGTGTCAGCGCATGGCTGGCTCGCGTCAGGGCGAGTTGCGCAAAGAACAACTCGCGCATGTACAGCCGACGGCTGGATGCTTTGAGCTCGACAGGTTTGCCTTCCAACGTGCGCAACTCATCGCGCTCCTGATCGGTCAGCAGCGTCGCGTTCGCCCCCGGAAGCGGGAAACGCCCTTCCGCCAGGCCCAACACAATCGCGCCCTGCATTTCGGGTAAGCGCGTGCGATCCACCTGTCCGACGATTACCTGGTTCATACGCGGTGGGATTCGTGGCAGCGTCAGCGTGCCCAACGTCGAGCGCATCAACTCGAGGCAAACTTCCGCCTCGAACGCGTCATCGGCCGACGATTCCACCATGGCCTGCATCACTTCACCGATTTCCGTCAGGATCGGTTCGTCGGTCTCCGATGGCTCCGGCATTGCCTCTGCCAGGAGACCGCACGCGGCCTGCACGAAACCCGCGAGACAATACTCGCCCGCATCGTTTTTCGCCTCCGAAAGCGCAACCAGCAGCCGCTGCAATGGCGCAACGACCTCGCGGCGAAGGGCATCCAACTCATCGATGCCTTTCGGCTCCTCCACGTGATCCGGCTCTTCGAAGGGAGATCGCGCGGGGGGGGGCTTCCATTCCTTGCGACTTACCCACATTTCGGCTCGGCGCGGATAGGCATCGACGAATTCGTCGAGCTTCGACACCGCGTCGCGGTCGAATGCAAAAAGCCCCGACTTGGCAAACTCGAGAATCGGTCCGCTTCGCCAGCCGCCGAGAACCGCCTCCAGTGCAGCAAGTAATCCCTGGATGGCGGGGTGGTTCTGCAGGGGTTCGTGGCGATCGATGAAGAATGGGATCCCCGCCGCGTGCAGGTATTCCGACAATGGCTGAACGTATGAATCCAACTGGCGAGTCAGGATCGCCATTCGTCCCCAATGCCAGGCGCGATCGCGTTTCCACTCGAGCAATTGCTCAACCGCCGCACGGCATTCATCGCGTCCATTCGCCGCGACCACGAGACGAACCCACTCCGGGGGATCGCTTTCCGGCGGATGCGGTGGCTCGGCCTTGAGAGCCTTCTGGAGTTTCTGCAGCGAGTCAGTCTGAAAGCGCGGCGCATCATCAAGAGCGATCGATTCGCACACTTGCACCTGGTTGTCCGTCGCCAGTGCCAGAAGTTGCTCGAGCGTTTCTTCCGTTGGAAAGGAGCGCGATTCCTCATCCGGCGCGTCGCCATTTCGTACCGATTGGAAACGATCCAGATCGATGGACAGTGCGAGGTTCACCTCTTCCGCGCGCTTCATCAATCCGGCCAGCACTTCCAATTCAATCGGCGTGAATCCGTGAAAGCCATCCACATAGACGCGCGCGCCCTGAAGCTCATCGCTCGCTTCGATCAGGCGACGCAACTCCATCAGTGTCTGTTCCGGATCCTGAAAACGGTTTGCGATACGGCGATCATAGTCCTCGGCTACGTCCGCAAGTTCGGACAACTTCTCCGCAAGGACATCGTTGATTGTGCCCACATCGTTGGCCAGATCGCGCAGGCGCTCCGTCGAGACACGGAATTGCTTCATCTCGGAGAGCATGGCGGCGACGCTCTCGTCGATACTGCGGACACGCAGCAGACGGCCTGCTCGATTCTCCCGGCGCATTTGCGCGATGATCGCGGTCACCAGAACGCGCCGATGAATGTCACCCAAGCGCGGCAACGCCGGCCCCGGCGTCATCGAGAAGACCCATTGGGCCAGCCGCGCGAAGGACAGGACGCGGGCGCGCACCGTGCCGCTCAGATCGGTGCGAATCAGTGCCTGCTCTGTCTGATAGGAAGCCTGTTCCGGGACCAGGAGAATGAGCGGAGGGCCTTCCGGTTCGCGGTTCGCCTCGCTCCGCACGGCGCGCAGCATCCACTCCGTCTTGCCGCTTCCCGGCGGGCCGGCGACGAATCGCAATCCCATCCCGCGCTCTCTCCTAAGGTTTCAGATCGACTGTCTCGTCGTTGAATTCGACGCAGTTTCGTCCCGCGTTCTTTGCCTTGTAGAGCATCCTGTCGGCGCGTTGGAAAATGGAAATGCTGTCGTCGCCTTTGCGATAGGACGCGCCCCCGATACTGATCGTGAATCGCAACGTCTTGCTGCCTACGCCGAGTTCGCTGCTCGCGACCGACTTGCGAAGTCGCTCCGCAAGTGTCAGCGCCTCGTCGTTCCCCGTGTCGGGCAGGCAGATGGCAAACTCCTCACCGCCCCAACGCGCGACAAGATCGCTTTCGCGACAGCCCTGCTTCAAAATGTTCGCAACATGGCAGAGCGCTTCATCGCCGACGTCATGCCCGTGCTGGTCGTTCACCTCTTTGAAGTGATCCAGGTCGAGCAGGAGAAACGACAACTGGATGCCCAGACGCCCCGTGCGGGCCAGGTGATGTTTCATGTGGGCCAGAAGTTGGCGGCGATTGTCGAGTCCCGTCAGCACGTCGCGTGTTGCGGATTCATAGAGCGACTCGTCGTGGCGCAATTCGCCTTCGTCTCGGACAAAGAATCCGATTAACGACGAACCGATCAAGAGGCGATCATGCTCTTCCAACTGAATGCGCGCATCGATCTGCCGGCCGTTGACCTCGGTGCCGTTTCGCGAGCCGAGATCCTCAATGTAGCAGCAAGGCATCTCGGTCGGCTTATCGTAATTCTCGTATTCGATCTTGGTGTGCATGCGCGAGGCCGTCGGATCATTTAGAGCCCAATCGACCGACGTGCTGCGTCCGATTACGATCTGCGGCTTGTGGAGGGACTTGCGCTGCCCCTTTGCGGGGCCGCCGAGACATATCAAGACTGGCCGGAACGTTTCCGGACCGGTCCGATGGCGATACAGCGACTTCTCATTGATCGCTGTCGACTCGGTATCATCACACTTGAACTCTTGTTCAGGCTCTTTGGCGTGATCCGTCATTAACCCAGACGTCTTCCCCAATTGGTTTCGAACACGTGTCGCCACAGCAAGCCTTCTAGCAGAACGGTATATTCCCGGAGTAGGGGGGCGCGCGCAAAGGAAAATCTCTCTTGCGGGCCAGGAAGGCGAAATAGAAACGGCCGGCTCGTCGCGGAGCCGGCCGTATCGATGACAGGGGAGGGAGGGAAATCTTAGACGTGGAGCGTCTCTTCGCCCACCTTCCAGTTGCAGGGGCAGAGTTCGTCGGTCTGCAGCGCATCCAGCACGCGCAGGACTTCCTCGGGGCTCCGGCCAACATTCATATCGGTCACATAGACGAAACGGACAATCCCGTGCGGATCGATCAGCAATGTGGCACGCTGGGAGACGCCTCTCTCCTGGTCCAAAACGCCCAGTGATGCGCTGATCGACTTCGTGTAGTCCGAGAACATCGGGTGTCTCACATCGGCCAACTCGCTCTTGGCCTGGGTCCACCCCAGGTGGCTATAGATGCTGTCGCAACTGCCCCCCAGCACCTCGCATCCCCGTTCCTTGAATTCCGGAGTCATGTCGCTGAAGGCCTTGATCTCTGTCGGGCAGACGAACGTGAAATCCAACGGCCAGAAGTACAGACAGACCCACTTTCCTCGATACTGGCTCAGGGTAATTTCCCTGAACTCAGTTCCATCCAGGGCTTCCGCCTTGAAGTCCGGGGCCTGCTGTCCGACTTGGATCATGGTGACTTCCTCTCATTCTTGCATAGCTCAAACGCCGTTCCATCCCACCCGGTGGCCGCCTGCGTGTCAGCCGGAAAATCGCAAGCAAAACGATTGCCATTTAGCCGGCAGGAGCAGCCAGGGCATTCGAAATCCGGTCAAGTGCCTCGGCCGTGGCGGCGGCCTTGATGGCTTCGTCGATTTGCTCGACCGTCATGCCCAACTCGCGGCCCTTCTTCACGTGTGCCTTGACGCAAGTGGAGCAGTTGTTCGCGGACGACACCGCGATACAGATGAATTCCACCTGAAGCTGTGTCAGAGACGACCTGATGAAGGCATTGGCACTGAACGGCGCGCGGAGGGCGTCAAAATCGGGATCCTGCACGAAGCCGCGGAATCGGTAATACCCGTTGAACACGATGCAAGTGGTTCCGATGGCGATGGCATCGGCGACCTGCCGGGGTTCTGCACCGGCCTCGCGAGCCGCAGAGCCCAGAAAGCGCGTGGCCTCAGGCGAACCGATCACCGCAGCAACGGCTGTCGCCACCAGCAGCTTCGTCGGATTGGCCAGTTCACCGCCATCAAGGTGCCGCTTCAGGTTCTGGCAGAGGTCCTGGATTCCGGACTCGGAACCGGCCAGACCAGCCAATCCCGAGGGCAGCTCATCGACCTTCATCGCCTCCTTCAAGCGTTCCAGCGCCCGCTGTGCCTTTTCCGTTGTTTCGGCCCCATCCCATGGTCTCAACTCGTCGCTCATTGCTTCTCCTCTCGTACGTGCGGCTTTTTCCCCGGTTGATCGCGCGGAGAGGTTGACGTCCGGCCTCGCCCGCGCACAGATTCTCTGGCTCGCCGGGGCAGCTGGAGGATCAACATTTGTACCAGCCGACCGGGCGGCAGGAATCTGACTCAGGCAGACATTGCATGGCGGCAAGGCGTGTCACGAAGAAACAATCGGATCGAGCATCCGACGAACTCCGTCCGGATTCGCCCGATCTCTCTGTCGTGCTCATCAACTGGCGAATGGGCAAGGACCTCGCCAGTGTTCTGCCGAGCATTCGACGCCAGGAATCCCGCATTTCGCGCGAGATCATCGTCGTCAACAAGCCAAGCGAAGACGGCACCGAAGAGCTCTGCGCTGAGTACCCAGAAGTCCGGCTGATCACTCACGAGATCTTCGGAATCGCGGAGATGCGCAATGTCGGCATCGAGGCTGCCCGCGGCCGCTACTGTCTGATGCTGGACGCCGATACGGAGATTCTCCCGGGCTGCTTCGACGCGCTGGTGGAGTTCATGGATCGGTATGCGCGCCTGGGCGCCTGCGGCGGTCACACACGGCGTCCGGACGGCTCGATCGAGTACAACGTGAAGCGTTTCTACAGCCTGGCAACGATCGCCGTCCGGCGTTCGCCCGTGGGAGTCCTCTGGCCGAATAATCCCTGGAATCGTCAGCACCTGATGCTGGATCGCGATCACGATCGCCCTTTCCTCGGCGATTGGGTGGCTGGGGCGTGTTTCTGCATGCGGCGCGAAGCCATCGAAGAAGTCGGCCTGTTCGACGATCGATACTACTTCGGGTTCGAGGATGTCGACTGGTGCTGGCGGGCAAAGCGTCTGGGTTGGAAGATCGCTTTCTGCCCAAGCGCCCGAATCATTCACAAGGTCCAGCAACTGAGTCGCGCCGGTTTCAATCGATTCACTTTCGCGCACCTGAAGAGCGGCATCCTGTTCTGGCTGAAGATGAAGCGCCTCGACTGGGGCCTGACGGACGACAGTCCGCGCCTGACGACCGCCCCTGGCGAGAGCACATCCTGAGAGGCTGAAATCACCGGAATGAGCACGCCGGATCTTGACATCAGCCTGATCATCGTCCACCGCAACGGAGTGCAACTCCTGCGAGACTGCCTGCAGAGCTTGCCGGCGGCCTGCGCAGGCATTACGTGGGAGGCCATCGTTGTCGACAACGGCAGCACCGATGGCAGCCCCGAGATGGTCGAGAAGGAATTTCCGGAAGCCCGGCTGATTCCGAACAAGGACAACGCCGGCTTCACCCGGGCCAATAACCAGGGGCTGGAGATTGCCCGCGGCCGATACCTGGTCCTGCTGAACAACGACACGGAAGCATTGCCAGACGCATTTGCCAAGGCCGTCGAGTACCTTGATGCGAATACCGACGTTGGCACGGCAGGTTTGAAGCTGCTGAACCCTGATCGTTCGCGTCAGCTCTCCTGCCGACGGTTCCCGACATTTCAGCAGGCGCTCTTCAATCGATACAGTCTGTTGACCCGCCTGTTTCCCAACAACCCGTATTCGGCCAATTACTTGATGTCCGACATCGAAGACGACAAGATCCACGACGTGGATTGGGTCAGCGGCGCGTGCCTGATCGCTCGGCGCGAAGTCTACGACTCCATCGGTGGTTTGGATGAGCGCTTCTTCATGTACTCCGAGGATGTCGACTACTGCCTGCGCGTCTGGCAGGCCAGGTATCGTGTGATCTATTTGCCCATCGCGTCGGTCGTGCATTACATCGGCCAGACGTCTGCCAAGTACCCATTCATGCCGATACTCTCGCGGCATCGCTCAATGTATCGCTTCTACAAGAAGCACTACAGCCGCGAGCTGATCTTCCTGGATGTCGCGACGGCCGGTATGGTGACGACTCGCTGCGTGCTGCAACTTGTCAGCGTATTCTTCAGGCGCCTGGGGAGGAAGACAGCATGACGCCCTTCCCCGCGTTATTCCTCGGTGCGCTGATTGTGACGCTACTGGCAGAAGCCATTCTGCCGGCGGGACGCCAGTGGCTTCCCAAGGAAGGTGGCGAGGATCGCGAACCTTTGCGAACCGGCCTCGGGCTGTGGGTTGGCCTGATGGTCTCGACGCTGCTGGCCGGCGTATTCCAGGACCGCATTCCCGGAAGCGACGGCCTTCGCATGGGGCCTTCCCTCTGGCCTCTGGCACTGGCAGCGGCACCGTTGGTGATTGCGGCGCTGCTGAGCGACTTCGGCCGCCCGCGCAGCGAACGGCACGCTTTGGGGCTTCTGCTCAGCGGCATTGCACTCTTCAGCGCTGGATTCTCGATCGCGATTCTGACGATTCCGCTGAAGGGAACCGTCGCTGTCGGCATGGTCGGCCAGGTGATCCTGACCACCTTCTGGCTCTTCCTGCTGGCCAGCATCGTCGAGTTGGTGAGCCTCATCCCGCTCGGCGTTGGCATTTTCGGCCTTGCGATGGCGGGGGTGATCTGGCTGAGCGGTGGGGAACAGCAATCGGTAGCCAGCTTCGGCCTGGCGGGCATCATCACCGGGGCGCTGGTTGGGCGCGCGCTCGGCGACCTGGTGCGGCGCCGACGGCTGGCGCTTGGTAAGGCTGAAATCTTTGGGCTGGGGATCTGGTTGACCGCTTTGACCAACATCTCCTTCCTAAAGAGTGTTGCCCTCGCGGGCTTCGTGTTGCCCCTTGGGGCGTTGGCCGTTGCGGTCATTCTGCTAACGATTCGCGGTTTCGAGCGCAGTCTGCTGCTGCGCGGCGCGCCACGGAACGACTGACAATTCATTCAACTCGGCAAGGACTTACGATGGGCCTGTTTTCGCGACTGTTCGGAGGAAAGACGAAGGAAGAGGAGGAGCGCGAACGGCTCCTGGAGCAGATCAAGGAACTGACTGCCGGCGCCTGTGAAGGCGAGTCCAGTCTCCGGGCCCTTGATGAAGCTCTACCGGATCCGAAGGATGTGGATCTGAAGCTCGAGATCATCAACATGCTCTCCGAAATGGATCGGGACGACTGGGCCGAAGGACTCATCCACGCGCTGGCCCACGACGAAGACTGTCCGTTGCCGGTCTTGAAGGGCCTGCTGCGCCACTACCTCAATGAGAACCGTATCGGCGAAGTCACTGCACCAGTAAAGCGCATGCTGGCCGAGCGTCCTTCGGAAAGTGAGATTGCCGCCGCCCTGGGACGCTACCGTCTCGGCGAGGAAGACTACGAGGCCGTGCTGAAGGAGATGGCCGATCCGCTGAAGGCGGCGCCGGACTCGATGTATCTGTTCGCGATTGTGGGCGAGTGCCACTTCCGTCGCGGCGAGCACGAAGCGGCCGTCACGCACCTGCGCGCGGCATGCGAACTGTACGAGCAGGCCTTCCGCCGCGGCGAGGTTCTGGCCGAGGAAATGCAGGCAGAACAGTTGGAGTTCAGCCGCCTGTACGGGATGCTTGAAGATGCCGCTCGCCATCATCTTGGCGCCGATCGCGTGCACGAAGCCTTCGAGACGATCCACATGGAGCCATCCGGCTTCGGCATTCAGAAAGAGGCGGAGCGGCTGGCCGCGGATCGGAAGGATTACACGCCGATCAGTACGGAGCTCTTGACCCAGGAGTGTCTCGGGGAAGAAGCGCAGAAGGCCGAGGACCAGTTCGACAGCCACGCGATTTCCCGCATGCTGGCGGGGGAGAAGGCCCTGCGTGAGTTGGACTACACCGAGGCCATGCGGCTGTTCCGCGAATCACTGGAACTGGACGGACGGTGCTTCGGCTCGTACTTCGGCTGGGCAGCCAGCGAAATGATTCAGCGCGTTCCGGAATTCCCCGGTGCGCTGCCGGAAGAACCCACCGAAGACGAATGGAAGGCTTGGGAGAAGCTCTGTCCCGACCTGCCCGTCATGACGGGGCTGGAACGCCGTATCGTGCGCGCCGCCGTCGAGCCGATCGCGAACTTCCACGCCCAGATGATCCGCCAGAAGGCGACCGCGCGTGTGCATTTGCTGGATGTGCGCCTCAGCGATATCTACCCGAAGCCCGTCGAAGCGCGTTTCGAGTTCGACGGCACAAACCCGAAAGCCGTCGGCGCATTCGCGACGAAGCTTCAGGCTCACACTCGCCTTGATGAATTCCTTGCGCTGCGACCGGAGCACTTCCGGTTCGCGCGCCAGTTCGGCTATATGATCGCCGACTCACTGACGCCGCGCGAGCGAAACAAGGCAGAGGATCTCATGAAGAAAGCCCGCCAGCACACGTTGCCTGGTCAGGGCCAGCGTATCGCGAATCTCGACGAGTTCATCGCCACGACCTACGAAGGCTTGTGCCTGTCGCGCCTCTTTGGTGCGGCAGAGGACAACGAGTACTTCAAGATCTGGAAGGAAGTTGGCGTATTCGAGTACTTCGAGAAGCTTCGATCCTGAACAATCGAATCGGTCGATGAAGAACGCAAGAAGGCGCCCCCAGGCAGGGGCGCCTTTGCTTCATCTCATTATCCCGTGTTCCGCAGAACGAAACGGCGTTATTCGCCGGCCTTGGCCTCGGCCTTCTTCTGGGCCTTCTTGGACATGACCTTGGTTCCGGCGAAGCGGCGGTTGAACTTGTCGACGCGGCCCGCAGAGTCCACGAAGGACTTCTTGCCGGAGTAGAAGGGGTGGCAGCTAGAGCAGATTTCGAGGCTGATCACGGTGTGCGGAACGCCATCGATCTCTTCGGTCTTGCCTTCGTCCTTGGTGGACATTCCGGTCCATTCCTGCTTGCAGCTCGCGCAGCGATAGAGAACCGGGCCGTACTTGGGGTGAATCTTCGCTTTCATTATTGGTCAGCCTTCCTCGGTTGTTTTCCGATCGGGTGTTCTTCCGCCCACTTCATGGCCTTGCCGTGTTCTTCGGGGGTGATGACTTCGGACTCATCGATCAGAAGGATCGGAATGCCCTCGTCGACCCGGTACTTGCGGCGGCTGGAGGCGTCGGTCGAGACCAGATTGCCATCCTGATCTACAACCAGGGGGGCCTTGGTTTCCGGACAGACGAGGATTTCGAGCAGTTCCGGGTTGATCATTGGCGCACCCTCATTCACCTGGGGGATCGCGTGCGATGCCCTGTCCAGGGAGCCCAGGAGAGTACGCACGACGGGCCCCAATGCAAGCCGTTTTTTGCGTTTTTCCCAGGCTTCTGCCCATGATCACGAAAAAGGCCCCGAAGCAGACGCTTCGAGGCCGTTTCTTTCGTGGTGGAGCGTACCAGATTTGAACTGGTGACCCCTACACTGCCAGTGTAGTGCTCTACCAGCTGAGCTAACGCCCCACATGAGGGCCCAGCGGAGGGGCTCCCCCCCGCGAGGGCTTGGAGATAAGCCCAACCCCGCTCGGCGCGTCAAGGCCTTTGTCGCAGGTTTTTTCTCCTGCCTGGAAGCCTCAGATTCGAATCAATGCGCGTACATTAAATCAGACTTTGTTGGTGCAGGAACGGTACCGAAGAGACTCACTTCCACACGGATGTCTCCAACGACAGGCTGCAAGCGATCTACATTGATGGCGTCGCCTGCTCGAGCTCTGATTGGTGGATCGAAGGTCAGATGCTGCACGCCCGATTCCTTAACAGCCACGTTGAGTGGATACACAAATCCAGGTTGGCCAAGATAGACATTCGCGAGACATGTGTCCACTTCGAAAATGTATGTAGAGATTGTCGCGGATGTGATGTCGATTTCGGTCGAAGCATCGAACGTGGTTGATTGGGAAGACACGGTCTCGGAGAGTAAGTTGACAGAATACTCCGTACGAGTATTGCCTCGATCCAGGGATGCCAAGGCACCCCGGGAGGTATCCTTGCTTTTGGGGGAGAGCTCTTTCCCGCTGCCCACTGCAGTTTGGTCAAGAAATAGCATCGCGATCACCAGGGCGAGCAATGTCGTGCCGATCAGAATCCGCTTCCGAATCATCCGTCTTCCTCCACATAGGAATATATTTGCGTCCAGTATTTTGACGTTTGAGCGGCAGAGCAAGGGCTTTTGTTTTTTATGCGGAACCCGGCATGGAATCGAACAATCTGGGACAAACAAGCAACTCCCCGCCGACGGATCGATTGGATCTCGGCACAGCCCTGGATCGTGAGAGTGCAACTATCCCGCTTGCGTCCGTCACTCTGGTTCGGAGACTTTTGGACCTCGATTTTTAGCCATTCCCGCAACCGGAGCAGCATGACAGGCATGTGGACGCGAATTGAAAACGCCTTTCAGACACTTTTTGCAACGAGTGGCGGCATTTTTGTTCTGTTCGTCCAGAGCCTGCTGAACATCCGGTTCCGCGCGGGGGACTTGTCGCGTCTGTTCCGCCAAATGCTCCAGATCGGCGTTTATTCGCTGCCGCTGGCGGCGATGATCGGCTTCTTCACCGGAATGATCTTCTCGCTCAACATCGGTCTTCCGCTGCAGGACTACGGCGCGATCGATCGGCTGGGATCGATCCTGAGTGTCGCCATCGTGCGCGAGTTCGCTCCGGTCTTCACGGCCTTCATCGTAGCGGCCCGTGTGGGTGCCGCCATGACCGCTGAACTCGGCACTATGGCCGTCAGCGAAGAGGTCGATACCCTGCGCGTTCTCGGTATCCCACCGGCTCGCTTCCTGGCGATGCCGCGCGTGGTTGGCTCGCTCATCATGAATCCGCTGCTGACGGTTTATTCGACGGCGACGGGTCTGATCGGCGGCTGGGTCTTGGCCACGGCGTACTTCCGCATTCCCAGTTCGGTCTTCTGGATTCGGACCTTCAACACCGTGGACCTGGAAGAGATCACTCACGGTCTGATCAAAGCGCTCGTCTTTGGTGCGCTTTACTCGACCATCTGCGTTTACCATGGTCTTTCCACCACCGGGGGCGCAGAGGGTGTCGGTCGTTCAACGACGCGAGCCGTTGTCGTCTCCCTGACGATGATCCTCGTTGCGGACTTCCTCCTGACCCGCGCGATGTTCGGCTGATTTCCTGACCGTCCCACCAAGTGTGCTGTCTTGACACCCCCTCGCCTGCATTGGTAACTTGTTCACTGTGCCGAGACCCTTGAGCGGTCTGAAGAAAGAGGGCGCCCTGCAATTGCTGTGTGTCGGTCGACCTCTACAGTTGTTGGTCTCGCACAAAGGACGCTTGGATCGACTCGGTGATGGGTCGGACATCCTCGGTGCGTGCCACCTCACGCAGAACAGCTTGGACGGCTTCTCAGGAGTCCTCGAACGGGTGGCGGAGCGCAGCGCGACTAATTCGGAGGTTCTCCTGTGAGCGACTGGGTTCTACTTCTCTCCCCATCAGAATCGAAGGCCAGGCCGCCGAAGAATGGAATGGCATTCGAGAATGCCTTCAAGCAGAAGCGGACGAACTCGTTTCGCGAATTGAATCCCTACCGCGAGCGCCTGTTGGAAGCGATCGACGCCGTCCTGAAGCGCTCCGGCGGGTTGGAAGACGTCTTCGACGTTCGCGGAGAGGCGTTGGAAGAGGCAATTCGCCTCAATCGCGGCATTCGGCAATCCAAGACGATGCCGGCCCGCGAACTGTACACAGGAATCATGTACCAGGCGATCGAGTACAAGACGCTTGGCAAAGAGGAGAAGAAGCGTTTCGACAAGCAAGTCCTCATCTTCACGGGCCTCTTCGGGCTCGTTCGGCCGACCGACCGCGTCCCACCCTACAAACTGAAGATGAACTCGAACATCGGCGGAATGATCGGTAAGGTGACCAACTACTGGCGCCAGCCGGTCAGTGAGATCTTGCGCCAGGAGCTTCGTGGCAAGGTCGTGTGGGACTTCCTGCCGGACCAGCACCGGCGCGTGTGGGACGGTTCGGGGGAGATCAAAGCCTGTCACCAGGTCAAATTCGTGAAGCGCGTCATCCGGAGCGGCGTCGCCGAGTGGAAGACGATCAGTCATCACTCGAAGGCGCTCAAGGGCGCCTTGATCCGCCATCTGCTCTCGAAGGACGCGACCTCGCCCCGCGCGCTGCGCGATTTCACGCATCCCGACGGCTATCACTACGAGCCTTCGCTGAGCGTCGAGAACCGCCGGAAGGCCCTGCTCGTATTCGCCGCCGAGTGACGCGCCATTTCACAGAGCGAAGGACATCTCATGCCTGACAAGACCCTGATGCCCGGCCGTGCAACGGCTGAGGGAACCGCTCGCTATGTCGGTCGCTTTCCCGACTTCCCGGTCGGGACGTACCGCGAACGACTGGGGCTGCATGCCTCCAGCATCGGAATGGGGACGTACCTGGGGGAACCGGAGGAGAGCGACGTTTTCCAATCCGCCATTGCGAAGATTGTCACGTCCGGCGTGAACGTTTTCGACACGGCCATCAACTATCGTTGTCAGATGAGCGAGCGCGACCTGGGTAAGGCGATTCGGGCCGCTGTCGATGCCGGAGAGATTCAACGGGATGAGATCATCGTCAGCACAAAGGGCGGCTTCCTGCCACTCGACTTCGAGCAGGGAATGGACAACCCGCGCCAGTATCTGACGGAGTCTTTTCTGAAGTCCGGCCTGTGCCCTCAGGATGAGATCGCCGGCGGATGCCAGTGCATCGCTCCGGCCTATATCGAGGATCAGATTGAGCGAAGCAGGCGGAATCTCGGGCTGGAAACCATCGACATCTACTACCTGCACAACGTCGAGATGCAGTTTGCCGAGTTGCCGCGTGCGGACGTACTGAGTCGCATCAAAGCTGCCTTCGATGTTCTTGCGCAGAAAGTCGTCGAGGGCGAAATCGGGTGGTACGGCGTAGCGACGTGGAATGGACTGCGCCAGGAAGCGGATTCACAAGAACGTTTGGATTTGGACGAGCTGGAACGTCTCGCCGTCGAGGTCGAGGGGCCGAATCATCACTTCGCCGCCGTGCAACTGCCCGTGAATCTGATGATGAGCGAGGCCCTGCGCATCGAGCACGATCCGGAGCATCACCCAGGAAAGAATGTGCTGCAGGTTGCGGATGAGCTCGAGCTGTTTGTGATGACCAGTGCTTCCATCATGCAGGGAAAACTCGCCGGTGGGTTGCCGGCCGCGCTGCAGCAGGTTTTTCCCGGTCTGGACACGGATGCTCAGCGAGCGCTCCAGCACACCCGTTCGGCGGCCGGCGTGACGACGGCGCTTGTCGGAATGAAGAACCTGGACCACGTGCGAGAGAACCTGGCGCTGCTGGCGAAGTCTCGCGTGCCGGAATCTCTCATCGCTCGTCTGTACGGCGCCACAGGCTAAAGAAAGACGCCGAGACCAGACGGCCTCGGCGTCATTGGATTTCCTCCCAATTCTCGTCGTGACTTAGTTACCGACGACCTTCGGGATCGAGAACAGCGGCAGGTAAAGCGCGATAACGATCAGACCGACGATCGCACCCAGGAACACGATCATGATCGGTTCGAGGATGGATGCGAGCGCGTTCACCGTATCGTCCACTTCGCGTTCGTAGGCTTCAGCAACCTTTGTGAGCATCTGATCGATAGCACCGGTTTCTTCACCGACGGCGACCATGTGGACGACAAGCGGCGGGAAGACTTCGCATTCGGCCAGAGGCTCGTGGATTGACTCACCATCCTTCACCGATTGATAAACCTGCTCCATCGCGCGCGAGATCACTTCATTACCGGACGTATCGCGCACGATGTCGAGTGCCTGCAAGATCGGCACACCGGACGTGATCAGCGTAGCCAACGTACCGGCGAATCGGGTGATAGCGACTTTCTGAACCAGCGATCCCAAGACAGGGATCTTCATGGTTATCTTGTCGATCACGTACTTTCCGTCGCGAGTGCCGTTAATCTTCTTGAAGATGAACCAGACGGCGACAGCGAACAGGACAATCATCCAGGTTTTGTGGAGTAGGATGTCAGATGCTCGCACAAGTAACATGGTCAGACCTGGTAGCTCTGCACCCAGCTGTTCGAAAATACCGACGAACTTCGGAATGATCTTCCAGAGAATGAAGCCCACGATCAGGATTGCCAGGACAGACACGACGAGCGGGTACATCATGGCGGACTTCACTTTGCCCTTCAGGGCCTGGCGTTTTTCCAGGAAGTAGGAAATTTTGTCGAGCACTGCCTCGAGCACGCCGCCGATCTCTCCGGCACGCACCATGTTGACGTACAGAGCGTCGAAGACCTTGGGGTGTTTCGCCAGCGCTTCGGAGAGCGACGAACCGCCTTCAATGTCTTTCATGATTGCCTGGATCTTCTCTTTGAAGACGACCGATTCCACCTGCTCCGTCAGAATGAACAGCGAGCGCAGAATCGGCAGGCCGGCATCGATCAGGGTCGCGAGCTGGCGTGAGAAAGTCATGATATGCTTCGTCTTGATCCGGTGCATGATGTTACGAACACCGGGAAGCGCGAAGATATCCAGGTCCGACGCCTTGCTCTTATGCTGGACGACCTTCAGGGGATAATACCCCATCGTGCGGAGTTTTTCGATAATGATGTCTTCGTTGGAGGCGTCGATCAGGCCGCGGACCTGCTTGCCGCCTTTGTCGAGTGCTTCGTAGAAAAACTCAGGCATGTCGCTACTCCTTCTCGGGTGGAACCGGACCAATAGCTCGAATTGCCCGAAACGCATGTCGTCCGAGCACACCTAACAATTTCGTGCCGCAGGCCGGTTCTGTCAACGGCTAAACGGGGCGTGTGACCGAATGTTCATGTGCTCCCGGCGAGTTCCCCCTTGCCCTTGGCCATTGCCTTTGGGACCGTCCGGCAGATCCCAAGTCCCCTGCCCCAGCGGAGTTTCTGTTGGACGTCGCCGCCACTCCCCCAAACGATTCGCGATGGAACCGGCGTCTGGCTTTCCTGGCAGTTCTGGCGGGACTCGTCGTTTTTCTTCCAGGTCTCTGGAACGAGTTCATCTACGACGATCAGATCTACATTACGGAGAATCCCTGGATCCGAAGCTGGGATAATCTGGAGATGTTGCTGACAACTCGGGAAGCCAATGGCCTCTCCGGGTATCAACACGTCTATTGGCGGCCATTGCGGAATCTCTCGTACCTGATCGACTACTCGATCGCCGGCCTGTCTCCACTCTGGTTCCATCTGGTGAATCTCTTGTGGCACGGGGCAGCCGTATTCGGGCTATTCCTCCTGGTTCGGCGCATGGGGCTGGATGATCGCGTCGCCTTCCTTGCCGCGCTGCTCTTCGCGGTGCATCCAGTGCAGTCGGAATCCGTGCTCTGGGCCAAGGAACGTGATGGCCTGATGGGGTCGGCGTTGCTGATCTGGGCCATTTGGGCGATGCTTGGGTCGAGCTGGAAGTCCTCTGTTTCCAGCGTTTTGCTTCTGATCGCGGCATTGCTCTCGAAGGAGCACACCGTCGTCTTCCCGGCGCTGGCACTGGCCGCACTCTGGAGTCGTTGGCGTGCGGGGCTGATGGATTCTCCCGCCCTCAAGCGGGCGCTGACCGTCATCGGCGTTTCCATTCCATTCGTCCTGGTTTACTTGTTCTTCAGATCCCAAGTGGTAGGAATGACGGCACAGATCGATCGCCCCATGGGCGGGACGTTCCCCGTCACCATGTGGACGATGCTGGGCATCCTGGTTCGATACATTGGCTTGATTGTCTTCCCTGCGCACCTGCGAATTACCTACTCCTACATCCAGCCGTCGGGTCTGGTGTCGCCCCTTCCTTTCATTGGGATTGTCTTGATCGCGGCGATGGCCTGGGCCGTCTGGCACTTCAGGAACACCAGACCCGGCATCTCGGCCGGTCTCATCTGGTTTGCGGCGGCATTGGTGCCTTTCAGCAACCTGATTCCAATGATCCAATGGATGGCCGTGCGCTTCTTGTACCTTCCGCTCGCAGGCGTGGCGCTGATCCTAGCCATTGTAGTCGTCGCGACATCAGACAGGCTTGCCAACACCGATCGTCCGATGCCTGCCGATCGCGAGTTCTGGCAAATCGCCGCGCTCATCCTGTTTATCATTCTGGGTGGGTTGTCTCTGAATCGAGGATTTGCCTGGCAGAACACGGCAACCTTTTGGACCGATGCCTACAATACGACCCCCGACACGCGCGAGACGATGGTCGGGTACGCCCAGGTGGCGCTCAGCGCCGGCCGGCCGGAGGAAGCGCTGGAAGTCCTTGCCAACTACCCCTATTATGAAAACCCCGAATCGGATGAGGAGCATGCCTGGGCACTCAAGGCTTCGGCCCTCGAAGCGCTCGGGCGGCGCGACGAGGCAATCGCGGTTGTCTCCGAGGGCATGCGACTTCTGCCACCCTCCCGCGTCCTGGCTTCGCAGTACGCCTGGCTCCAAGCCCATGCCGGGAACTTCGAGGAAGCTGAGAACACCTGGAAGTACATCCTTGAGCGGGAGCCAACTTACGCTCCGGGATGGGAAGGCTATGCGATCGTCCTGTTCGCGGAGGATCGGAACGCCGCAGGGCAGGAAGCGCTCGGGCGCGCAAAAGCGCTTCAGGCCACTCCCGCCAATCAGTGGGGGAGTCTGGATCTGGCGCTCGACAGCCTTCCCGAGTGATTCCAGTCGTTGCATCGTGGCTTGCGCCCCGCAGCCTCCACTTCTACGATTTCTCTCCACGGAAGAGCGATCTACCGGCCAGTCTCAGGAGCGAACACGAACCGACATGACCTCTGCGAAGATCCTGATCGTCGACGACGAAGAGAACATTCGTTTTGTTCTCTCGGAAGTGCTCTCCCGCGAGGGATTCGAGCCGCATCAGGCCGTGAATGGGCTCGATGCGGTCGAAAAGTGCAAGGCCGAGCCATTCGACATCGTCATCATGGACCTTCGTATGCCGAAGCTCGACGGCATGGAGGCGATGAAGCAGATTCGAGAACACAATCCCGAGGTTCTCGTGCTGATCATCACCGCTCACGGAACGCAGAAGACAGCGCTGGAAGCGATCCAAAACGGGGCATACGACTACTTCTCCAAGCCATTCGACCTGACCGAGGTCCGAGTCGTCGTTCGGCGCGCCGCGGAGAAGGTTCGATTGATCCGTCTGATCCACGAGATCCGCGAGGAAGCGCAGTCCCGCTATCGATTCGATCGCATCGTTGGCCAGTCAGGGGTCATGCAGGAGGTCTACAACCTCGTCTCGCGAGTCGTTGACAACGATGTCTCTGTTCTGATCACCGGCGAATCCGGCACCGGCAAGGAACTCGTAGCGGCGGCAGTGCACTACAACAGCCCGCGGCGCGACGGCCCCTTTATAAAAGTCAATACCGTCGCCATTCCCGAGACCTTGTTAGAAAGCGAGATGTTTGGCCACGAGCGGGGGTCGTTCACCGGCGCCATCCAGCAAAAGATCGGAAAAGTCGAAGCGGCCGATGGTGGAACACTGTTCCTCGACGAAATCGGAGATATGCCGCTGCCGTTGCAGGCAAAGTTGCTTCGTGTCCTGCAGGAGCGCGAAATCGAACGCGTGGGATCGACGAAGCAAATCAAAGTCGATATTCGTGTGATCTGTGCGACGAATAAGAATCTGGCAGATCTCGTTGCCGCCGGCCAGTTCCGGGAAGACCTCTACTATCGCATCAACGTCATGCCCATCTACCTCCCGCCGATTCGCGAACGGAAGGAAGACATTCCGCTGCTGATCGATCACTTCATTCAGTATTACAACCCACGTCTTGGGCGGACGATTCAGGGACTCAGTCAGGGAGCCCTGGCGAAGTTGCTCGAATACCCATGGCCCGGCAATGTCCGCGAATTGGAGAACATGGTTCAGCGAATCATGCTAATGGCCAGGGGGTCGAATATCACCTTGGAGGACCTGCCTCCGACAATCCACTCCACTCCGTCTGCGGCGAGCGACCAGCGGATCGATCAGATTCCGGAGGCGTCGGCCTTCCATGGTCTCGATTTATCTGCTCTCCTTTGCACAGACGACTTCAGCACGCCCCTGGCAGAGCGCCTGACGTTGATCTCCGACCATGTCGAGAAGTTCCTGATCGAAGCCGCGCTGGAGAAAACCGGCGGGAAGCGACAGGAAACGGCGGATCTTCTGGGCATCAGCCGCAAGAGCCTGCACAACAAGATGGTGCGCTACGGCCTGTTCGATGAGTAAGCCAGGAAACAAGGGGGCGTGTAACGTGTTACTCGTTTCCCAGCCCGCGCCCCCGCAATATCTCCTTGAAAAGCAAAATGTGGAAAATCAGGGCGGATCCTTTCGGCGTAGATGGCTGGTAATACTAAGCTTGCAGCGTGGTTCGATCTGACGGGAAGGCCTTTGTTTTCATTGGCACCGCACTCGCTTTCTCTTCCCCCCGTAAGCGGGCGGACACAGCCCCTAAGACTCGACAGGAGGAATCTTCAATGATTCGCAAAACCAAAGGCTTCACACTCGTTGAGATCATGATCGTCGTCGCCATTATCGGCATCCTGATCGCCATCGCCGTTCCGGGCTTCCTGAAAGCTCGTGAAACGTCCCGTCGTAACAGCTGCCAGGAGAACCAGACGAAGATCGACTCCGCCGTGCAGCAGTACATCCTTGAGTACAACGTCGCTGACCAGGCTGCGTTCGTCACCGAGTACGGCACCCTGATTGCTGACTGGGGCGCGGTGCTCGTTGGCCCGGACCTGTACATTCGCTACACGCCCAAGTGCCCGAGCTCCGGCGTCTACTCGATCGCCGACACCAGCGATGCCGCTTCGCCCGTCGAATGCGATTACGTCAAGGAAGGCACGAGTGACATCGCTCACCCGTACCCGCAGGCTGAAGGTGCTGGCACCTGATCTCAGTTGAGGACTTGATCCACGCTGAGTGGAGTTAAGCAATGACCTTGAGGGCGGGCTCCACAAGCCCGCCCTCTTTCTTATTCACCGGGAACCGCGAGGCATGTATAGCTTGGGATTGGGCCATTGCCTCCAGACGCACGACGAGACCGGGGAAGCCAGACGATGAAAAGCCGACATAAGAGACGAGGTTTTACTCTCCTGGAGATCATGATCGTCGTAGGCATGGTCGCCGCACTGATGATCATTGCCCTGCCAGGATTCTTGAGGGCTCGTGAGAAATCGCGCCAGACTGCCTGCCAGGACAATCTCCTGAGGATCGATGGCGCGATTCAGCAGTACATCATCGAAACATCCACGCCCGGATTCATCGACCTTGGCCCCATGTGGCCTTCTGAATTCGTTGGTACGGCAAGCTATATTCGCTCGATGCCACGCTGTCCCTCACAGGGAACCTACACAGTTACCTACGCGGATGCTTACCAGCCAGTCGTTTGCAGTTACCAGAACGAGGAGTTTCCCCACGTTCTGGAGCAGGTTCAGAATGATGAGAGCAACGGCTCGTAGCTGTGTTTTCTCCTCCAACTCATTCAGTTTCTCCTTGGCCTTGTAAACCTTCCCCGCGCTAGGCTTTCCCATCATGGGAACGCGAAAGAAACAACAATCCTCCTCCGATATTTCCAGCCCGCCGGGTCTCTTTGGCACCCTGTGGCGTCTTGTTATTGTCGGTGTGCTGCTCTTCGGATTGGCAGGTGTCAGCGGTTACGCGACCGTCCGATATCTGATCCAGCAGCCGGAGCTGCAGGCGCCCGATCTCCTGACTCTGGATTTACGCCAGGCAACTGTTCATGCCTCGCAGCTTGGATTCTCGACCCGGATCGCCGGAGAGGAGAGCAGCGAGGTGCTTGACGAGGGCTTCGTCCTGGCCCAGCGCCCCAGCCCCGGAACCTGGGTGAAGCCGGGGTCGACGATACTGCTCACGATTGCCCGCTAAACCCGATTTTCTTCCTGAAATACCGAGCAAACACGCATTTTTGGCTTGTCAAGCCAAGGGGCTTTCTCCGAAGCTCTCCCGCCCCTGGATGCGGCGCACATCGCGCTGCCCCTTGAATACAGCGAATACGCAGAGCAACAACGCGCAGGAGATATCGACCGATGGCAAAAAAAGGCAACCGCGTCCAAGTGATTCTTGAGTGCACCGAGTCGCGGAATTCGGACGTCCCGGGCGTTTCCCGGTACGTGACCATCAAGAACCGCAAGAATACGACCGCTCGGTTGGAACTGAAGAAGTACAACAAGTTCCTGAAGCGCCACACGGTGCACCGCGAAGTCAAGTAATGGCGACCAGCCCGACCAACCGGGCCGTTTCGCTTCGAGCAGGCTTTCGCCGCCTCTGTCTTTGGGCAGGGGCGGTGCTTTGTTGCTTGTGGGCGATGGGCTGCAAGGCTCCTCCCAAGCCGGAGTCTCCCGCCAGCGGCGAAGCGCGTCTGGTAACAAGCTTCGGCGTTGTCCAGGACTGGACAGCAACCCTTCTGGATGACGTCGACCAGCCGGTCGTCCTTCTGGATGAGACCGTAACCGCAGCCCAACCAAAGCTCTCTCCCGTCCAACAGGACATCCTGCGGCGAGCACGCGGACTGGTGATCGCCGATACGACGCTCGACGCGTTTGCCGCCAACCAATGGGATGAGTTCGGTGGTAGCCCTGAAACACTGGTCCGCATCTTCGAAGATCCCAAGGAGCCCGAGTACCTGTGGATGAATCCGGAGAATGCAGGGCAGGGTATCGCCCACCTCTCGGCTCGACTCCAGGACCTGTATCCGAAGAAGGCGACGAGAATCGCCAAGAACGAAGAGCGACTGCGCGCTGGCGTGAAAGACCTCGACGCCAAGTTGGAGAATCTCCTCGGCGGTCTTTCCAAACGCGCCGTTCTCATCGAAGATCCCCGCGTGCAGCCATTCCTCGATCGGTATAGATTCGAAGTTGAAGGAACCCTGTTCCCGAGCGTTGAGCGCGCACTGGTCACCCCTTCCATGGACGAGTTCCGTGCGGCGGCGGGATCCAGCACGACGCGCGTCTTCATCATGACATCCCAGGGCCGCGATCCGCTCGTGCAAGCGCTCTCTCAGGAATTGAATCTCCAGGTTGTTGCTTTCGATCCGATCATCGAGGGCCGGACCGATCGGGGAGCTTACCTGCGCGAAATGCAGCGAAATGCCATGAACCTGGCGCTTGCGCTCTCCTCGATTCCAGAGACAGCAGAATAGGAAACGCCGTTGCGCTCGAACCGATCCGGGGCTAGTTCCTGTTGCTCCGCTCGTGGCGGGGTTTTATGACAAAACAGGAACAGATCGAAGATAGAGCCTCTACGAAAGGTGCCGTGGAAATGGAAGAAGTGATCTATCTGGACGGGGAATTCGTTGCCAAAGGCGACGCCAAGATCAGCGTGTTCGATCACGGTTTGCTTTACGGCGATGGGGTATTTGAGGGGATTCGCCTGTACGAGAAGAACATCTTCCGGTTCGAGCAACACCTGGATCGCCTGTGGTCGTCTGCGCGCTCGATCATGCTCGATATCCCGATGTCCCGCGAGGAGATGATCGAGGCGACGTGCGAGACCTGCCGTCGCAATGGGCTGACGAATGGCTACATTCGCCTGGTCGTCACACGCGGAGTCGGCGATCTTGGCCTGGCGCCATGGATCTGCAAGAAGCCCAGCGTTTTCATCATCGCCGCCGGCATTCAGTTGTACCCCAAGGAACTGTACGAGAACGGCTTGCAGATCGTGACGGCGGCGACACGGCGTATTGCGCCGGACACTTTCTCGGCCCGCGTGAAGAGCCTGAACTACCTCAACAACATCATGGCAAAGATCAACGCTCAGAACGCCGGCGCACCGGAAGCTCTGCTTCTGAATCGCGAGGGCTATGTCGTCGAGGCCACCGCCGACAACGTGTTCCTGATCAAGGATGGCATGATCACGACGCCACCGACGTACATCGGTGCGCTGCGTGGAATCACCCGCGACGCCGCCATCGATATCGCGCGCCACCAAGGCTACACCGTGCGCGAGGAACCGTTTGCGCTCTATGAAGTCTACGACGCGGACGAGATGTTCCTGACCGGCACTGCGGCCGAAGTCATCTCTGTTGTGAAGGTCGACGGCCGAACGATTGGAAACGGCAAGCCCGGCCCGATCACGAACAAACTGCTGCAGGAGTTCCGGGCCATTACCGCGACCGACGGGACGAAGATCTGAGTTCGCCGATGCAGCCAAAGGCGCGCATCTCCGTCGTCATTCCTGCTTTCAACGAAGAGCAATCCCTCCCGCTCGTGCTTCGCGACCTGCCGATGAAGCACCTGCGGGAGGTTGTCGTTGTGGACAATGGCAGCACAGACGCCACGGGCGAAGTTGCCCTGGCGGCGGACGGACCCGTGCGTGTCGTGCGCGAAGAGCGTCGCGGCTATGGCCAGGCGTGTCTGACCGGCATCGCTGCGCTCGAGCCTTGCGACATCGTTGTCTTTCTGGACGGTGATTACAGCGATCATCCGGAAGAGCTCCGAAGCGTTGTTGCGCCGATTCTCAGCGGGAAGAAGGACTTCGTCATCGGTTCGAGAATGCGCGGTGAATCGGAGCCCGGGGCGCTGCTGCCGCAGGCGCGATTCGGCAATTGGCTGGCGTGTACCTTGATGAAGATCATCTGGAATCGCCAGTGGACGGATCTCGGTCCGTTCCGCGCCATCCGCCGCGAGGCCCTGCGACAGATCGGGATGCGCGATCGCAATTTCGGCTGGACGGTCGAGATGCAGATCAAGGCAATGCAGCACGGGCTGCGATGCGCGGAAGTGCCGGTCAGCTATCGCAAACGCGTCGGCGTTTCCAAGATCACCGGCACGGTCAGCGGCACCTTCCGAGCGGGCTACAAGATTCTCTTCACGATCTTCCGGTACGCACTATTCCGCTGAGAAGTCCATGCGGCGAACCTGAATCGGATCGCGCTCCGGCAGCGGGTGTTCGTGTACCACGGTGCTTCGCGCGGCGACCTCGGGCGGGATGTTGTAATCGACGAAGTAATCAATTCCCTGCGATCTCAGATAGTCGATAATCGTACCGCCGTTCTGGCGGTATTCGAAGTACTCGAAGCTGTTGATCAGTCCATCCAGGTTGGTCGCACGACGCTCGGAGAAGAATCCCAACTCGCCCGTGTTGAACGCCGCGAGGCGAGCATCTTCCGGAAGGTTCTCGCGAATCCACCGCGCGAGTACAAGGCGTTCGCCGTGAAGATTCGTTTCGTCGTGGTCGCCGACGTAGCCGACAGCGTTCTTGGCCGCGAACAATGTGATCGCAATAACCAGCAGACCTGCCGAAAAAGTGGGGACGGAGATGCCGTCGAATCGCGGAAGAGGCCGATTCGGGATGCGGCTGACCATGCGTACGATCAGACCGATCATCAGCGCGAAGTGCGGGCTCTGATACCAGACGCCTCGCAGCGAGTGGCTTGGTTCGACGGCAATGGAGAGCACGATCGTGTGTACGAAAAGCGCCCCCATCAGCACCAGAACCCCTGGCGCCACGGTGCGATCGCCGTTGCGAATTGCACGCACCTCAAACACGACGACTGCAATTGTCAGCAGGAAGGTGACGATGTTCTCGGTCCCGTCGGGCGTGATACGATCAATCGGAAAGACAGCGGGAAGCGTTCGTCCCCAGAGTTCGAAGAACGTTGGCAGCACGGCCGCCCAGTCGATCGGCGCTTTCTTCCACAAGCCGGAGACAGGCACGGAGCTGCCCCCCATCTTGTAGTTCCCCCAGAAGAGAACGCCGGCTGAAATGCCACAGATTGCGGCTGCGATCGTGACGAACATCGCGCGACGGGGGAGCGGCAGTGAATCGCTCCGCAGCAAAACGATTGTGGCGTAGAGGCCGATGATGGCGCTGACGACGGCCGAGTCCAATCGCGCCCAAACATTCAACGCCAGCAGCGCCATTGTCGTGATGTACCAAGTGGGCGATCGATCTTGGAGGAATCGGAGCAGCGAAATCGCCGCAAGCAGGAACACGATCAGGTGGATTGTGTTCTCCAGCCCCATCATCAGGTACTTCCCCTGGCACGCCAGGAAGAACGCCATCGCGCCGGCCAGGATCGCGCCTCGCCAGTCCCAGAGCCGCTTGCCGAACACCATCATCAGCGGAACAGCCGCGACGTTCAGAATAACGAGCATCCACATCGTGCCGGTCAAGAGTGCGCCCCGCGAATCGAACAGGAATGAGAACGCATAGAGAATCCAGAACCAGAGAAACTGCACACCGTTCGTTGGGTTCACCGCATCGAATGTCACAAAGCCCATCTGCTTCGCGTACCATGCCGTGTTCAGGTAATAGAACGTGTCGTCAATCGTGATGTGGCGCACGAGGAAGTCGACGCCTTGGGCCAGCACGTAGATTTCGCGCCCGAGCACGCCCGCACAGAAGAGAATCGCTGCCGCAGCAATCCAGCGGCATGGACAGGGCCTGGTTTCGTTTTCAGACAACGGGGAACTCCGGAGAGGGTTAGAGCTGATCGAATTCAAGCGGGTACTTGCATCGTGAGACTGCATCCTCGAAGGAAATCAATCCCTGCTGGTAGAGCGTCTTCAACGACTTATCCATCGTCACCATGCCCTGCTCCCAACCGGTTTGCATGGTCGAGAACAACTGCTCCGTCTTACCGGTGCGGACGATCTTGCGAACCGCCGAGTTCGCAATCAGGATCTCGGTCGCGACGACGCGGCCGCGATTTCCCGGCACAGGCAGAAGCTGCTGGGCGACGATTGCAATGATCGTGTTCGCCACCTGGATGCGGGTCTGTTCCTGCTGGTGCGGAGGAAAGACGTCGATCATTCGATCGATCGTTTGGGACGCATCGGGCGTGTGCAGCGTGGCGAAGACGAGGTGACCCGTTTCCGCCGCGATCAGCGCGGTCTGGATTGTTTCCAGATCTCGCATTTCGCCGATCACGATCACATCCGGATCCTGGCGCAGCACGTGGCGCAACGCCGCCGAGAAAGATCGCGTATCGCTCGTGACTTCGCGCTGCTTGATGATCGAGCGCTTGTTCGAATGCACGTACTCGATCGGATCTTCGATCGTCACGACCATGCACTGGCGCTCGTTGTTGATCTGATCGACGATGGCCGCCATTGTGGTGGACTTGCCGGATCCGGTCGGTCCCGTCACCAGAGCAAGGCCCTGATGTTTCCGAGCGATCTCTTCAACCACTCCCGGAAGTCCCAGCTTGCGGATCGGCTGAATGATATCGTTCACGACGCGGAATGCGGCCTCTACGCCACCGCGCTGGCGATGGACGTTAACACGGTATCGCCCGACATCGGGAAGATCCAGCGAGAGATCGAGCTCCCATGTTTCGTCGAATTTCTGGCGCTGCACGGGAGTCAGTTGTGTCAGGATCAACTGCTCGCACGCAGCCTTTGTCAGCGGTGGGTAGTTCAATGGAACCAGGTACCCGTCGAGACGCAAAGTCGGCGGCACGCCGCGCGAAAGATGCAGATCCGATGCGCCGCGCTCCACCGCCTGATTCAATAGCGAAACCAGCGACAGCGGCTGATCGCTATTCTTGGGCGCTTCCTTACGTCGGTGCGGGCGTACGACTTCGACGTTGCCTTCCTGGCCTCCCGGAGCGCGCTCGGGCAGGCGCTGTCCGGGCTGAATCGGGCCCTGTTGCGCCTGCTTCGGCGCGGCGGCCCGCGGCGGCAGCTTTACGCTCGGCGGGTTTGGCGGCGGAGGCGGCCCTTGCGCTGCGGATGGCGGCCTCAGTGCATCGGGAGACCGCTTCTCCGGCGGGGGAGAATGGGGCGTCTCATCCGGCTTCTTCTTCGGGAACAGACCCATTGGCGGCGCCTCCTCGGTTCAAATCGTCAACTGCCCAACAGCTTGTCGGGCTTGTGGCCTTCAGCGCAAGGGCGATGCGTTGCGCCGCATCACGGCAATCAGCTCGCGCCCTGCACGGGGCTTGATCGAATCGGGTGCAATGCCGAGTTGCTCGATCTCGAAGCTGGTTCGAAGAAGCGTGCGCAACTCGTTGGCCGTCACGTCGAACGGTGGGCCGCCGGGACGCTGCGTATTGAAGAACAGACCCACGAGCAGCCCGCCAGGCCGCAGCAGGTTCGCCATTGCCGTCACGTACTCTTCGCGGCGGCCCGGACGAATCGAGCAGAAGCAGACGTACTCCACGACGGCGTCGTATGCGCCACGGTACTCGGGCTGCAGCGCCAAGTCGAAGAAGTCCGCCGCCAGGAGCGTCGCATTCAAATCGCCCAGATTCGTACGCGCATGTTCGATCGCCAGCGGAGACAGATCGACGCCGGTGACATTGTACCCCATCTTTGCCAGCATCACGACTTCGTGACCATGTCCGCATCCGGGCACGAAAATCCGCGCTGGAGGGGCGGGTTCAGCTTTCGGATCAGAGAAGTAACGGCGCAGCGGGGGAGCCGGCGCGCCCGTGTTCCAGGCGGCTCGGGCGCCCTGTTCGTAGCTTTCGTTCCAATATTCGGGGTGGTCCGGCGTGAACTGCTCTTTCACTGTGCCAATTCCAGTGCAGAGGTACGCGCATCAAGTATCTGGCGCTCACCGGGGGAGAGGCTGTCGCGCTCCCAGGCCAGTTCCGCGTAGAGCGGCCGCGCCTGGTAGGATTCTCCACGCATCTCGAAAAGAAGCGCTCGGCGCAGTGCGATCGCGTGCTGCAATGGCATGCCCTCGGAAACTCCGGCGGGGACCGGCACCGACGGATCGTCTTCCAGGAGAAGGCTCTCCAGCATCCAGTAGGCTGCCGACGCGCGGGCGCCGACCGAGAGATTCGGACTCGCCATGGCGTACTTCAGAGCGGTCCGAGCGTCGGCAGGACGACGCGCCTGGACGCAGGCTTCTGCGGCTCCCAGGAATGCGTCCGACTCCAGGTGCTCTGCGGGATTACCGAAGGAGTTTATCAGTGCCAGGTACTGGTCTGCAGACGCGGACCAGTTGCCGGCCATTGCCTCGCCGCGCGCAATGGCAAGTTGTGCCGCGGCGGCGTTTGCTCCGGTCGGGGCGAACTTCAGGTACTCGCGGGCCGAGTTCATCGCGGTCGCGGAATCGCCCGTTGCCTCGGAGACTCTCACAGACAGCCAAAGTGCATCCGAGTAGAAGGGATCGTTCGGTGGAATTCGTTCTGGTAGACGGGTGGCGGCTTCAGCGGCGCGTTCGATTCGACCGGCGGCCAGGTCCTCTTCTGCCTCGGCAATCATTCGTGCCGCGGCTTCGCCAGAAAGCGGCCCCGATTCGGGAGCAGTCGTCGTAGAAGTTGTGGTCAAGACGTCGTCCAAAGACAACTGCGCCGCGCCGGCGAATGTTGGAATCGCCAGCGCGGCCAGAAAGAACGCAGTGCGGATTGAGGTCCGATGGAGCATCGCGGTCAGCCGGGGACGTGTCGCGGCTTGTCGAGGAAATCGCCGATGCGCGGTGGCTTGGCCTTCTTCTTTTCCTTGCCGGAATCCTGCTCCGGTGGAGCCCCAGGAGGCGTGTCGTCGCCCTTCTTGAAGAGCGGCGGCAAGTCCTCGCCGCGGATCAGCATCTCAAATTCTTCCGCGTCGATCGTCTCGCGATCGATCAGCGCCTGGGTGAGCTTGTCGAGCAACTCGCGCTTTTCGGTCAGAATGTCGACCGCGCGTGTGTGGGCTTCTTCGACAAGCGACCGAACTTCGTCGTCGATGATCTGGGCGACTTCTTCGCTGTAGTCGCGGTTGTCGCTGTTCATGTCGCGACCGACGAAAACCTGGCCGCGCGATTCGCCAAACGTGCGAGGCCCAAGACGTTCGCTCATGCCGAACTCGCAGACCATGCGGCGGGCCAGATCGGTGACGCGGTGCAGGTCGTTACCAACGCCGGTGCCGGTTTCTGCGAAGACGATCTGCTCGGCGGCCATGCCGCCCAGCATCGCAACCAGCTTGGCCTTCAGTTCCGTGCGCGTGTGGCTGTGTTTTTCTTCGGCCGGCAGGAAGTGCGTCACACCCAACGCGCGACCGCGTGGGATGATCGTAATTTTGTGCACCGGGTCGGAGCCTTCGGTAAAGCGCGCAACGATTGCGTGGCCGCCTTCGTGCACGGCGGTGGCGTGCTTCTCATTTTCCGTGATCTTCATGCTGCGGCGTTCCGGACCCATCATCACGCGGTCCTTGGCTTCTTCCAGATCGCGCTGATCGATCTCGGGCTTGTTCTGGCGGGCAGCCAGCAGCGCCGCTTCGTTGATGATGTTGGCCAGGTCCGCGCCGCTGTAGCCGGGCGTGCCCTTGGCAATCGCCAGCATGTCGACGTTGTTGGCCAGCTTCACATTCTTGGCGTGGACCTTCAGGATCTTCTCGCGGCCCAGCACATCCGGGTAATCCACGGCGATCTGGCGGTCGAAGCGGCCGGGACGCAGCAGCGCCGGATCCAGAACGTCCGGGCGGTTCGTCGCGGCGATCAGGATCACGCCTTCGTTCGTGGCAAAGCCGTCCATCTCGACGAGCAACTGGTTCAGGGTCTGCTCGCGTTCGTCATGCCCGCCGCCAATGCCGGCAAAGCGATGACGGCCGACGGCGTCGATTTCGTCGATGAAGACGAGGCAGGGCTTGCTCTTCTTGGCCTGCTCGAACAGGTCGCGGACTCGGCTGGCGCCGACGCCGACGAACATCTCGACGAAGTCCGAACCGGAGATCGAGAAGAATGGCACGTTGGCTTCGCCGGCCACGGCCTTGGCGAGCATCGTCTTGCCGGTGCCTGGAGGACCGAACAGCAGAACGCCCTTCGGAATGCGGCCACCGAGGCGGCTGAATTTCTTTGGATCTTTCAGGAAATCGACAACTTCACAGAGCTCTTCCTTGGCCTCATCCACGCCGGCCACATCCTCGAACAGGACCTTGACTTGGCCCTCTGAGATCAGCTTCGCGCGGGACTTGCCGAAGGACATCGCCTTGTTGCCGCTGCTCTGGACCTGGCGCACGAACAGCACCCACAGGGCCACGATCAGCAGAACCGGAATCATGAGCGGCAGCAGGATCTGCGTGAAGACGCGCGACTGCGGTGAAGGCATATAGCTGTTCACGCGGTCATCCAGCATCCGCGAGAGAATCAGTTCTGCCTGCAGGGGCTGATACACCGTGACGAACGGAATGGGCTCGCCGGCCTTGCGATTCGTCGCCGCGCGATTCAGGCGAGCGGAGACTGACTGGGGCAGCTTCGCGCTGGCGGCGATCTTCCCCTCGATCTTGCCGTCCATATCCCGCACATCGTCTTTGAAAGCCTGGTTGTCGACGACAACGCCATTGTCGTCGGTCACCGTGTTCATGGCAGCAACGTCCAGGAATTCGATCACCGTCAGCTTCAATGGCTCGGTGCGTTCCTGCATCTGAATGAACAGGAAGACACAGGCCACGATGATGATGATCCAGAGGGAAACGGATTTGAGTCTATTCATCAGTCAGTGAGAGTCCTTGGTTTCCAGCTTTTGGAGCGATATTCCGGCAGAGCGAAATTCCCACGAAACCTGGTAGCAAGGAGTGTGACAACACCGCCGCATTCCAGATTCCCGTCGTCATCGGACCAGTTTCATTCCGCACCGGTCAAGGTCAAACGGCCCAATGACTGGCTTTACTAAAGTTAGTCCCGCAGCACCAAAACCGGGCAGTGGGCGTAGCGCACGATGTGCTCCGCGACCGATCCGATTAACAAATGGGCCGCTCCTGTTCGTCCATGAGAATGGATCACGATCAGTTCCGCTTCGATCTCCTCGGCGAAGTCGGCCACCTCTCGCGATGGCGATCCGATCCGGATTTCCATGGCGGCTCCTTCATATTCCGGAGCGCTCAACCGGGCCGCCAGTGCCTCTTCGGCGTGCTCGATTCGGGCCATGTCATTGGACTCCGGCCAGATTACACCCGGCTCCATCGGAGTCAGCGGCGGAATTACATGGATAATGTACAGGTCCGATGACTTCGAAACCAGTTCTCGTGCGGTCTTCAGCGCCGTCATCGAGAAGTCGGAGAAATCGAGCGGAACGACGATTTTCTTCTTTGGGAGCCAACTCATGTCTGCCCTCCGATCCGGCAGGCGAAACACAACCTGCCCATGGGCCCTATCGTAAGGGACCGGGGACGGAAACGCAAGGTAATGGGGGAGGGGAAGGTCAGACTTCTGAGTCGTCTGTGGCCTTGGCGGATTCTTCTGTGGTGGCGGTCTTAGGCTCGGACAGGCGCCACGCCGCCGTGCCGCCGGCAAGGACACGGGCATCGTGGCCAGCGGCCAGCAATGCCGCCGCCCAGCGCGATGCGTCTGCGGTGCCATCATCCGCGATCACGACGACTTCGTCGCTGCGTGCGGCGCGATCGACATAGTCGGTCGGTTTGATGTCCCGGGAGAACGCCACGACTTCTGCGCCGGGGATGACTGCTTCCGGGGCTCGCTTCAGATCGCGGGTCAGTTGGATCACGCGGATCTGCTTTCCAGAGTCGGTGCGTCCCGCTTCATTCAGAAGGGCCTCGCGCAGATCCGCGGCGGTCACCTTCGTCGCAACAGATTCGGTGCTCGTCCCGGCGGGGGAGACGGTGGGGGCCTTTGCGCGACGCCATGCGGTATAGCCGCCGGTGAGCGTGCGGACTTCGGCCGCCCCGGCATCTTCCAGCGCGGCCGCGGCCTTGTCGGCTGTCTGGGCGCTGAGATCGTCGTCGACCACGACAATCGTAAGGTCCGTCGGAATGGCCCGATACGGGATCGTTGCCGCGGGGATGGAGGCTGCTCCGACGATGTGGCCGCGGGCGAAATCCGTCTCGGACCGCACGTCGACGACCATCACGCGCTGCCCGTTCTCGCGCAGAGACTGAAGGTCCTCCACCGAGATCGGGGTGGCGGCCAATGCGGTCGACGCACAGCCCAGCACCAGCAATGTCACAAGCAGACGAATCATCGGACCATCATTCCTTCCCAAGGCACAGGCGTCGGAGGCGGCACGGAGCGCACTGTGATCACAATCTCATCCGCATCGGTCAGGCCGAGGCTATCCTCGACGGTCAGGCGGAAGCGAACCGTCTCAACCACGAGCGAACTCGGCGCCGTGAATTCCGGGGTCGCCGTGTCGCCGCCAATCAAAGTCACCGGCGGGCCGGATGTCTGCGTCCACGAATAAGACAGGCCATCGCCGATCGATGCGCTGCCATCCAGGTAGACCGTCTGGGTACCATCGACCGTCTGATCAGGGCCGGCGTGTGCGCTCGGCATGCTGACCGCAATGATGACGTTCATGGTGTCGCTGGAGGAGCGGGCCTGATTGTCGGTCACGGTCAGTTCCCAGGTCATCAGGGTATTCTCCGTGACCTCCGGCGCCGTGAAGCGCGGCTCCTTGGTCTGCGGGCTCAGAAGGACAACCGGCGGGCCGACTGTCTGGTTCCAGGAAATGTCCAGCGGCGATGGACCTTGCGTGCCCGTGGCGTCGATCGTCACGACCTGGCCGGGAATGGCGACCATATCGGGACCCGCGTCTACGATCAGGTTCGGATTGTCGACGCTGATCTGGATAATGCGGAAGTCCTCGAGCGGAGGGTCGCCGCCGTCGTTCAGACGGAAGGTCACTTCGTAGACGCCGATCTGGCTCATGTCCGGCGACCAACTGAAAGCGCCCGTCGCGGTGTTGAACGTCGGAGCCGGTCCGGCGGGAATGCCGTCCGTGAACTCCATGGAGTATTCTTCCGTCAGCCCAGTGCTCACCGTGCCGACCAACGTGAAGTCCAGCGAATTCCCAACGACCACTGCCTTGTCCCCTGGATCGTCGAGAACCGGCTTCTGGCGATAATGAAGCGTGTACTGCCCGGTCGAACCGTAATCGACGAGATGGAAGAACGGAGCAGTATCGACGCGGAGCGCAGCGGCGCGTTTGGGGTCGATTCGGAGCTGATCTACCCACGCGTTCTCGACGGGAAGGATTTTGCCATCTGACCGTTCCGCGCTGACGAAACCGAGATTCCCATTCGCCGGGTCGGGAATGCGCACATACGCCCAGACAGCACCCGGCGCCGTGAAGGTCAGCGTCGTATCGGGATTGCCCGAGTCGACAACGTTGGATACTCCCGCGGCCACGTGCGTCACCGGAATGTCGGTGCCGTCCGAAGCGTAGATGTTGTCCGGAATGAAATCAGGATCCTGGTCCTCGTCGGCGAGGAAATCGAGGATGTCGTCTGAGCCGGGCTCGTCCACTCGCACGTTGTGCACGAGCGTCCGTGTGCTGATCCCGTCGATCAACGAGGTCTTTTCTCCGCCGAACTGATCGGCGTGTTTGTAAGTCGCATTGAAGTTGATGAACTCGCCGAGCAACGAGGACGTCATTGTCCAGCGAACCATGGCAGCCTGCGCCGCCTGCAGATCGCCGATGCTCGCGAGCATCGAAGGTGTGCGAGCCTCGCCGTTTACCTGCGTTCCGAGAATCAGGAAGCTGACCAGCAGGCCCTTCTCATTCTCGATGATCTCGGGCTGGCCGGTCTTCAACTTCATGCTATTGGCCGGACCGTGCCCATCGTTCGTCACGCGCAGACCGAATGTGAACGGTTCGCTGCGCTCCTCGATGTTCTCGGTCAGCGGATCGTCACCGATCACCAGGCGCGGGAAGAAGTACTCGAGCTTCAGAAGCGGCTGGGGATGTACGACGATCGAGTCGGGAAGAACGATCAAATCGACCGGGGCAGTGCCTTCCGGCCCGAGCGAAAGGTCGACGGTGACGTAGTAGCGTTGACCGGCGGGATCGCTGCCGCCTGCGCCGACCGTGGGCACGATCAGCCAGGAGGCTTCGCCCGTATCGCCGATTTCAATCCGGCCCGTCCCGTCGACGGCGGTGACATCCTTCAGTTCCGCATCGCCGACAAAGAAGAGGGCATCCGCGGGATCGCCGTTATTGTCAATAATCGAGATCGCGGCGTTGACGTTGGTCAGCGCCTTGTCGGTCAGGTTATTGGCAAGCGTCAGTCGCGCGTCGAAGGCGACGCGTTCGAATGTCAGTTCCTGCTTGATCTGAATCTTGACGCGGGCACACGTCTGCGCAGAGGCGTGTGACACCGCCAGGCCCATCAGGGCGATCAACAGAACGATCCAGTTTGTGGCTCTACACGTCATCGCTTGCCTCAATCGCACGGATCATTCACGGTGCCGCCGCCACCGCCGCCGCCACCGCCGCCTTGCGCCCAGACTCTACCGCCTCCGGCGCCCGTCGGGCAGTCGCACTTGGTGTACTTGCACATGCAATCGTACATGTCCTTCAGGCCGAGACCGGTCAGGGCCTTGCAGCACGGCGTCACTCCGGAGTCGCCGGTGATTGCGCCGGCCAACTCGCACAGGCAGCCGCTGCCTGGGACGCCACCGCCCTGGAGCGATTCCTTCGCGCACGTCAGCGCTGGATGATCCGGAAGCAGCAACGAAGCGAGGTCGCCCAGAGACGTCGGAATCTTCGGGATAATCTTACAGAGGACACTCAGTTTGACAGAACCGTACACGGTTGCCGTACCACCGCAGAGATCGGCACCGGCCGTGATTGGAATTTCGGGATCGAAGTCGCACTTTTCGAAGATATCGCAGACAATCTGGAAGAGATCCCCGATCGTTCCGCGGTGTCCCTTGTCCATCATGTCGGCTAGGGCCGTACGGCGAGTCGGCGCTTCTTCCGGATAGGGCGTCACGATACGGAACGGAACCTGGATCGCATCGCGAGCAGGAATGTCGCCCAACTCCGTGACGAGCGGTTCCACTCGGAAGTCCGAGGTTTCGATCACCGGGAACTGTGCATCGCGCATCGCGATCAGGCCCTTGTTGGCGATGATCAGGTTATTGTGCATCGATGTTCCGGCGACCGGCATCAGCTCGAGATGGGGCGGATCCAGAACCATCACCGGTGCGAGTACATCTGTCTCGAATGTTGCATCGATCACGATCTCGTAGCGATCCTCGATGGTGATCGGCGTCACCGTGAAGCCAACCGTTACGAAGTCCTTGCGCATCAGCAGATGCAGTTCGGTCAGCTCGCCGGTCTTGATCGTGACAGTTCCGATCTCCACCTGATAGCCGCTGCCACCGATCGTGTAATCGAAGTCGCCCGGGGGAAGCCCTTCGAAGAACAGAAGGCCGTCGGCATCGGTCACGCCGCTCAGACGAAGGGGCGTCGGACCCGCTGGATTGGCTTCCTGGATCAGGACTTCAAGGCCTTCAATGGGCTCTTCCGTGGCAAGCAGCGTTCCGCAGCGAACCAGCAGATCGCCACTATCGGTGCCGATCACGCGAATCGACATGTAGACGTCGAACGGTGCGAGGTTATCGCTCTCGATACGAACCGTTTCGGAGTAAATGCCGGGCGTGACGCTGGAATCGGGCAGCAGTGTCATTGGAATTTCGCGGCTTGCGCCGGCGGCAATATCGCCCAGCACCGGATCGATCGACAAATCGATCCAAGAACGAGTCGGCGGAGTCACGCGCGCATTCAGCAGCGGCTCCGTCCCCACATTCGAAATCTCGGTCGTCGCGACGGTGACTTCATCGACGATGGCGCCGGTTTCGATATAGGACGGATCGGCCGAGAGCACCGGACCGCCGACATACGTTTCGACGTCCAGAGTCAACTCCGCCTGGCTGCCGTGATTGCCTTGCGCCAGCAGAATCAACTGCGTGTTTGTCGGGCTGTTCGTTGTCGCATCGATGGTGACCGAGATATTCGATGTCCGGCCCGCCCCGATCGTTGCGGGGTAGGAGTTGACTGTCGCGGTCAAGTCGGCGCTTTGCCCCGCGGGAAGGAACTCTACGGATGTCAGCGTCTGCAAGTCTTCGCCAAGATTCTTCAGCGAGACGTTGAACGGGAACGTCGAATTACGCGGCATCGTCACTGTCAAATCCGGCGGCTGGAAACGTAGTCCGGAAATGATGAACGTGTCCTGTGCAGGCCGGTCTTCAACGTCGGGATGGACGCCCCAGATTGTGTAGTTGCCTGCCTCGGTCGTGAACGGGCGGAATGTGTAGATGAAGTTTCCGTACACGTCCGTCTTCGCGTACTCGAAGCGATCGAAGCCCTTGACGTTAATGCCGATCTTCACATTCACGCCGGGCTCAGGATTCAATGAGACGGGATCGTACGCATTGCCGAAGATTCGGACTTCCGAGCCGGAAGCGTAGTACTCGAACTCGGCTGCAACGTTCGCCAGATAAGGTGGCGAGGTGATGGTCGCGCCGAGGGCTGCTTCCGTGCCCGGCACGGTCTGCTCGGTGGCAGAATCGATATCGTAGTAGAATGTCGGCACGGTCGCCAGCAGCAGCACTTCGTCCGGCGCATCGAGCGGAACGAGGACACTGATCGGCTCCGTCAGGAACGATTCACCGGGTGCGATCGTCGCGAACGATTTGTTAGCGCCAAACTGCGCGCCGCCGGTGGGCGCGGACTGGTCGAGGTAACTCTCCGTCAGCAGGTTGCCCAAGGTATCATACAGGCCGACGATGACGTCGGAATGTCCGCTGTCGCGCTGCGTGATGACCTGGCGATCGAGAGGACCAGGGTTCGTGATGCGCACCGAAACATCGACAGGGACGCCTCGAACCATGGGATCGGCGAAGAGCTCAATTTCCTGGCCTCCGGATATCTGTGAAACCGTCTTTGTCTCGTGGAAGAAGACCTCGGCGTATTCCTGGGGCAGGAGTTGTTCGACGATGAACGCAATGTCGCGGTCTGTGAAGCCGGCACGATCGATAGCCAGAACCGTCGTTGCCGATGTCGATCCGTTGGCCGGCAAGACCGCGTTCGGAATCATAGCGGGATCGGTCGTTGTAGGCGAGGGATTGGCGAGGCGCATATCGAACGCCACATTCGTCTCCGAATTGCTTCCGCTCAATGCACCGTAATCGACGCTCTGGAACGTGCCTCGCACGATGGAGTCGACGCTCTGACCGACGAACGGATGCAGAGCTAACACCTGCGTGTGGCGCTCGAAGAGGATCGAATCCGAGGGGCCGATGGCCTGGACGGTGTAAGTCGCGCCATCAGCGGCGGAGTACGAGTTGTCTGTCCACAGGAGATCCGGCGCGGTCGGGAGCAACGTACCGATGACAACGCCATCGCGGCGCACGTCGTAACGTTCGAGATTCGGGTAGGGGGCTTCCGTCCAGGCGACATCGGCCGACCCGTCGGTGGGGTAGACGTCGACCGTCGTCTGGAGCAGCGAGTCCGGCACGGTGACGGTGACGCTCGTGTCGCCCCCAATCGTGATTCCCACCCCATCGAAGGAAGCGCGTCCACTGATCGCCACCGACCCCAGATGATCCAGGGACGGAGTCACCGTGTACTGGAACGTCACGGGATGGATATCTTCGCCTTCGAACAGACCCCACCGAATATCCGTAGCTGTAATCAGGCCGCCACTTGTCGGTGCGGATGCAGACCATCCAGTCGGGAGGTCTTCCTCCACGGCCATTGCCACGGGAGAAGACGGCGGGTCCGTCGGGACGACCGAGATCGTCACGTCGTAGGGCGTCAGCGCGACCATCTCCGCGGGCAGATCCCGCGTGGCCGTTCCGCCGCCCTGCGCGAAGCACAGGCCTGCAACGCCGACGAAGAGCGCCATAAATGCGGCCACTCGCCGCGAGAGGCTGGAGCGCGATATTGTCGCTACCCGATTCACGGGAATCCCTTCGGCCGGTTTATTCGGCGACCAAGTCTGCGTAAATCGTGTTCAGGTTCTCATACGTGCCAAAATCGCTGCCGCCGTTGAACACGACTGCGGCTTCGATCTGACCATTTTCAACATTCAGAGCCAGCGTGCCGTTGCGAGTCGTCTGGGGCGCAATCACGCGGACCTGACGGCCTTCGGCGATATTCTCTGCACGCACCACGACCGTGAACGGCTCCACCAGAGTCGCGGGAAGAACTAGAGGCTTGTAGACATCCGGATTTGTCGGATCCCACTCGGGGAAGTCGACGACCACTGCGTTGTTGTCGATCAGGCGATCGATGAAGAGCCGCGGCTCGCCGGTGTTGGCTTCAAAGAAAACAGGGTCGGGTTCGCCAAAGGTCACATTGCCTGTGAAAGTGCCGTTGCCACTCAGGAGGTAGGATTCCACGCGAATCGGTCCGTAGGTCAACTGGCCGCTGAAGCCGCCCTGACCGCTCTGGGTCCACAGGCGACCCTCCATAACGACTTCGCTGGAGACCACCCGGATACTGCCCGGGCCGCCGCCGGCATTGAAGTTCACAGTATTGTTTGCGCCGATCGCCCGGACCAGGCCCGTGGCGCTGACCGTAATGACCTGATCTGCTGCAAGAACGACCGCGCCGCCACCGCCGGAGGCGTATAGGCCCGTGCCCTGCTGATCTCCGCCGCCGCCAATCGGGGGCTGAACGATCGATGAGCCGACATAGTAGCTCGACGATGGGCCCATCGCGTAGGCGCCATTCGGCGAGCCGTCGAATCCGCCTGGAGCGCCGGCGCCGGAATCGAATCCGCCCTGGTAAGAGCCATCGGCATTGATTTCACCATCAATGTTCATGGTCGTCTGGGAGAGGATGTGAATCGGCGGATTGTATGTTGCCGAGGTCAGGCGATCACGTCGCAACACGACCTGAATGTCGGATGGAATGTTGACTTCCGTGAAGTTGAAGATTCCGTTGCGGGCGTCGAAGGAACGGCCACCCGGGATCGAGAAGATCTCCGGGCGGAGTGCAACGATTCCATCGCCGTCTTCATCCCACGGCGTCGCACCCTTCACGGGATTGAACGTCCCATCGGAGCCATCGCTTCCGGAATCAATGGCCGGGGCCGAGGCGGCCACCGCCATCAGCATCACCAGCATCGAGATTAGTTTGCGCCACGTCATGACGAACCTTCCTTTTCCGGTCTATTGCCCGCTGGGCTTCAGGGTGCCGGCACCTCGCGGTAGAAATGCGCAACAGGTGCCACGGATTCATCAAGCTCCACTTGCCGGTAGAAGTGCACGGCGGGAGCAACAACTTCTTGGGATTCGACTTGCCGGTAGAAATGCACGGCCGGAGCGACGACTTCCTGATTCTCCGGGATCTGGCGATAGAAGTGTACCGCCGGTGCAACAACTTCAGTCCTGCGCTCTGCGCGAAAGAAGTGGACCACTGGTGCAGAAACGCCCGCATCGCAGGAGACGGGAATATAATTGGCCGCCGCCTGGTCCCATCGATAACATCCGCCATTCTGTTCGATGTAACTGGCGTTCGTTAAAGCATCAAGAAGGCCTTCTTCACCCGCATGCCAGCGAGCCTCGAAGGCCAGCACTTCGCTCCGCGTAATCACGCCATCGTAGTCCGTGTCGGCTGGATGCACATTACCACTGCCCCCACCGGCAAGAACGGCGAGAGTTAAGAACGCACCAACCGCCATGGCTTTCGGAAGCCAATTCATCCTCGGCGGTCCAATCCCCAAAAATATCGTCTGATCTCCATTACTGTGTCACCATAGGCACAGCCAAAAGCCGGCGCCAACCAAAATCGGACAAAAAAACAAACTTCCCGCAGCGGCGAATCTGGCCAATGAAATCCCGGGCTTCGCCAGCATTGCGCAAAGCCCGGGAGTTGACGGAAGGACCTGATTCGGTGACCTATTCGGCTTGGAGGATTCTCCAGTCGTCGACAGAGGCAGGCACGTTCACTGTGATATTGAATGTCGCCGAGATCGGGCTGCCCGATCCGCTGTCGCAACCAAACTCAAAGGAGTCCGGATCCAACCCCGCGCCATCGTTTGTGTAGCTGACCAGCCCCGCGTTGATGTCGGCCTGCGTGAATGTATCGGGGGCACGCCGCGGCAGGAGTTCCGTCCCATCGACGGTCAACGATCCATGGACCGGGAACGCCGTCACGGTATAAATGACCTCATCAGCAGGATTATCATCGATGGCAGCGAGGTAGGAATCCGTGATGACAGCCGATCCGCCGCGTTCGCAGGACAGCGGATTATTCGTTGTCAGCACCGGGGGATCATTCACCGGATTGACCGTAATGGTGAACGTGTTGCCTCCGATCCAGCCGGAGTCGGCATCTTGATAGGAGAAGTCGAAATCGTCCGCGGTTGTATCCGAGCTGTCGTGTTCGTACTCGAGCAATCCGTCGGAAACATCCTGCTGGGTGAAGCTATCAGTGACGTTCAGCGCGACGGCGTTTCGCCGCAAGGTTCCGAACTGAGGCAATGTGTCGACGCGGAATGAGACCGCCCAATCGCCTGTTGCTTCCAGATTCACCGTGCCCAGCGTCTCCAGTCCGCCTTCATCGATTGTCAGCGAATCGGCGACAAGGACCGGGGCATCGCCGTCGGCAATCACAGACAGCGTGCAGGTCGTTGCGTTTGTCGATTCAACAAAGCCATCGTCGACCTTCCAACGGACGATTGACTCGTAATCGCTGGTGCGGTTCTCGGGCGCATACACGAAGCGCATTCCCGAATCCGTGAGCGCCGTTTCGATCGCTGTGATTTCCGCACCGCGGACGGGGCCGGGCGCGGCGAGTTGATAGAGTCGCCCTTCTCCCGCGTTCGGAAGCTGCGTAATCACCGCGGCCAGCGTATCGCCATCCGCATCGAATCCGAACAGCGTCACTGTCGTGTCCGCATCTTCGCTCGTTGTGGCTGCGACCTCGGAGTTGACTCCCATCGCCTCAGACGGACTGTAGATATAGGCCTCACCTTCCAGAGTGCCATCATTGCCGTTGCCGGTCAGATCCGGCGTGACCTTCGTGATATCGGCCTCATTTAACTGCCAGTAGCCGACAAGATTGGATTCGTCGCCGTTGAGCTCATGATACATGTCGGCAGCGATCTGAGGGCCGGTACGTTGAGCATCCCAGACGCGTACCTCGTCGATCAGGCCATTGAATACGTTGCTCAAGGCGGCATTGGCCCCAATGTGCGCGGCCGCCACTCCGACATCGCCGCCGGTCGGCGGATCGGTGTAACTGAGCGTACCCGCCGAAACGCCATTCACGAATGCCTCGTAGGTCATCGCCGTGGCGTCGCGGACGACGGCCACGTGGGTCCATTGATCGACCGGGATGTTCGTTTCAAAGTCCAGAATGACATCGGCTCCAGCCACTCCGCCGTTTTCGTGATAGACCCCGATATCGCCTGTGTCGCGAATCCGCATGGCGTACAGGTAATTATCGCCCTCTCCGCTTCCTGGACCTCCCCAGTTAATGATGTGCTGCGTTGGCTCGGAGATCGTGTTTGGGTAAACCCACGCTTCCAGAGTAATGTCGCCTGAGATCTGCAATGCCGCATTCGCAGCGAGGCTGACGGACTCATTGTCACCGTCGAGTGCCACAGCGCTGTTTGCGGCGTACTCGGCGGCGATGGGAGCCGTGTTGTAGCCCGTTCCACTGATAGAAATGGTCTTGATGGCCTCGTCCAGATCATTGCTGACGATCGTCAGTAGAGCCGATCTGTCCCCGAGTGAATCCGGATCGAATGAAATCTCGATCGCGCGAGCCGTCGACGGAGCAAGCAACGCGTCTCCGGTGTCTGACGAAATCGAGAATTCGGAATCTCCGGTCAGTACGACACTCGCGATGGTCAGGTTCACGCTGCCCTGGTTGAAGATGAAGATCTCGCGCGTGGCAGCCCCCTGATTGATCGGGACGTTGCCGAACATCGCGTTGGACGGTTGCACGTCGATGTCTTGAGTGGGGCTTCCCTCGTAGAAGAAGGGATAGCTGCGATTCTCGTGTATCGACCAGACAGTCGAGAAATCCCATGGCGGATCGAACGTCGCCTGCTGCTTCATTTCGGCAGTGGTCATGCCCGTCCCCGAGGAAGATGTTGGCTGGCCAGATGATTCCATATCCCAGAAGCAGGAGGAAGCCGTGCCCCCAACCGTGTAGCCTTCGAAGCCTCCTACCAGCGCGTTTCCCGTCACGTATCCGGCACTGTAGCAGGCGCCTACTGTCCCGAAATACCACGAAGAGCCGACGAAACCGCCGGCCCCGACCTCGCCGGAGACGGTGGCAAGACTGTAGCAGTTCATGATTGTTGCGAATGGCATGTTGATGGCCGCAAAACCGCCAGCATTCACGGGAGCGGAAACCAGACCGTTGCTGTAGCACTCCTGGATTGTGCCTCCCATGGAATTCAGACCAACCAATCCACCGGCAGATTCCAATGTCGCGATGACGACGGCATCGCTGTGGCAATCCTGCACATTCAGAGCATTCCCGCCAATCAGGCCGCCGACGCTTTGCTCTCCCGTGGCGGCTCCGGCCGTGTCGCAATTCGTGATCGTGCCGGCATTTACGCCGGCGAGGATGCCGACGTATTGCTCGCCGGTGACGGCAGCCCCGACTATGCGAACGTTGGAGATCGCCGCTGCGGCATCGACAGAACCAATCAATCCTACGGTCTCGGATGTCGGCCAATCGATCCAGAGGCCTGTGATGATGTAATCCTGGCCATCCAGAGATCCCGTGAAGGGCGTTGCCGTCGATCCAACGCAATCGAATCCGCCGCCGCCGTTCCATCCGAGCGTTGCCGTGGCATCGATGTGATTGCCCAGTTCATAGGCCGCGGCGAGATCATCGCTCATCTCCTGAAGCTGTCCGACGTCTGTGATGACGTAAGGATCTCCGACGGTTCCCAGTCCGGAACCTGAGAATGCATTTGTGCTGCTGGGAAAGGCAAAAACCACTGCGGCAACAAGTGCCGCCATCAGTGCTCTGAGTTTCATGGTCCTCCTCCAAGGAAAACGAAGAGTTGCGCTGGACGATCCCCCTCCCGTTTATCCCTTGAGGATCATCTCGCGAAATGCGGGGTATTTGAACTCATGAACGGCAGCACGGGCGGAGCGAATGGTCAACCCGTTTCATTGCCTGGGGACGGAGTCACCACGTGTCCCTATTGGAGCCAGATTCGGTAAGCTTCGCCATTCCAAAGAAGGGTAATGAGATCGCCCTTGGAGGTGTCCGGATCGCTCATGCCCGTCACGCGATACTTCGAGAGTTCCTCGACCAGGAAGGTAAGCCCCTCCTCGCCATCCGGAGGAGCCAGCTTGACGACCTCCTCAAGCGGCGTATCCAGAACCCCATTCGGCCCCACGGAGACCAGGACTGCCCATTGCCCATCCGACGACACTGCCGAGCGGGGGAGGTAGCCTCGAGCCCAGCACCCGAGCTCAGCAGAAGCTGAATGATAGTAGTAGCCCCATCTCCGCTCATCATCTGCGTGCCCGGGATCTCTTGAAAATGGATCCAGCGCACGGCCCTTGAATCGGATTCCCCGTCCGGTTTCTTCGGCCGACTTGGAGATACGCAATCGCATTGCCAGAATAGCCGGATCGAGCTTCGTCGGATCGCTGGGATCAGCCGGGTAGCGGCCATCGGCCTCATAGCGCGCATTCAGCTCTGATGCGAGTTCGCTCGAGACATCCAACCAGCAATCCCAGGAGGCCCGAATCCCTGGAGGTCTCCCGAACCAGAAGAGAATCGCCGCGATCACTACGGCAACAGCGATGGCCGCCTCGATCGCACCGCGTCGCGGAATTCGAAGCTTCCGGCGTGAAGGATCCGCCACCTCTTGGGCCTCCAGTCTAAAACGGAGCAATGCTGCTTTCAGATTCCCATTGGCTTTGGTTGTGAACAAGTGGAAAAGCCATTGATTCCGTTCAATTATGCCAGAGAAGATTGCTTTTCATCGCATACACTTGGTGTCGTATATGCTGCACGTATTACCCCCTGTTCCCCTTGAAGTTCTGCTGCGTTGTCTTTGCGCAATGATCTTGTTTCTGACGGGCTGGGTGGGATGCGCATTGTGGTCTGCTCGACTTCTCGGGGGACGCTCTCCCGATCTCGCAATTGGAGGAGGTTTCGCGCTCTGGGCAGGACTGATCATCAGTTCGGGACTGCTGCTCCCGCCTCTCGGTGCATTCAGTCAAATCGCATTCATCGTCTTGCCGTTGGGAATTGCCGCCTCGGGGTTCGCCGTTGCCAGGAGCTTGCCCTGGCGGCGCTGGCGACTACTGATTCTTGAAGAGTCAAGTGCCGATTTCTCTCTTCCGTTTGCTCTTGCACTGGGCTTGTTTACCGTCTTGGCGGTTGTCTCAATCCACCTTCGCTATCCTGTGCCCAACTGGGATGCGATTTCTTACCATCAACCCATCAGCCTCCTGTTCTTGCAGGAGGGACGCTTCTGGCAATTGCCGGGCATGTATGGACACATCAACACCTTCCCCAAGAATGGCGAAATCACAGCCGCATGGCTTATTCCTGTCAGCCAATGGCTGCCGATGTTGAACCTGTTGGCCCTATTCGCATGGGCAGCAGCCATTGCCGCGGGTACGTATACCCTTCGGAGGCTGAATCTATGCCCCCGTATCGCTTTTCTCCTGATGATTCTGAGCATCGCGGCGCCGCCAGTTCTATTGGCTTTGACACGGCATGCTGGAGACTGCGACCTGATTCAGGCGGCACTCCTATTGGTGGCCCTTGCTCTAATTCTCGACATTTGGATGATTTCGAAACCGCCCGATGTAGGGCGCATTGCGACAGCTCTAATTGCGATCTGTCTATGTCCCGGCGTCAAAGCCAGTGGTTTCATTTTGGGCGGAATTGCAGCGATCGGGCTGCTCGGTACAATTGCAATCCGCAAGTGCGGGCTGAAGACAATAATGGCGACCACGGCGGGCGGTTTGGCTCTGGTTCTTGCCTTCTCATCCTATTGGCTTTTTATTAACTACAGCCGTTACGACAATCCCGTGCACCCTGTCACGATGGCTTTCGCAGGGCACACGATCTTCCAGGGAGATTACACCTTGGAAGAGTACATCGGTACGGCCGAGCAATTGGAGGGGCGGACCGGTCTGGGTGCATTGGCAAAGAGCTTATTCGCGACGAATGTACCGGCAGTCATATGGGGAGAACGCATAGGCGGATGGGGCTGGCACGCCGCATATCTTGCGATACCAATCTGGCTCATTGCGCTTCCTGTCTCGATGATTCGGAGGAGATGGCGCCTTTCCGCCGCCATGCTTCTCGTGACGAGTTGGCTGTTCGCGATTCCAGCCAATTGGTGGGCGCGCTTCGATCTTGTCTTCTTTCTGATGCTGCCGCTTTCCCTGGCAGCGCTCTGGCTGAGCAGCGAAGGAAGGCGTGGACGGATCTGGAACAACACTCTGCTCGCGGTTTGGATCTTATCCGCGCTTGGGACCGGGGTTGCTGCGGCGAGAGACCTGTGGCAATTCACGATCGCCCAGAACATGCAGCAGGTAGCCAATGATCGCGGCCGGAGATATCCCGTCCAGCAAGACGCGCTTGGACAGATGCCGGAGCACCGTCGTGCCCTGTACGAGTGGGCGATCGAAACGATTCCGCCCGATGCCACTCTGACATACGATCTAGGGGAAGGTGGCGATCATCTGGCGCTCATGTGGAGGCCTGAGATCGACACGATTGTGCGCAATCTGGAATGGCCCGACACGCTGGCACCAGACACCGACTATCTCCTGATCAGTCGGCTGGAATTGCGGCAATACCTCGAATTGTCAGACTCTGCAGGACTCCCGGATGGATTCGATTGGGCTGGTCGTCCGTGGCGGCAAGTCTATGGAGATGAGCGATTTGTGGCGTTTGTTCCAACGTTTTGACGTCCTCCCCAAAACTGACGATCTCCACCACCGCTCATGCCGCCGACGCCACTAACACAGTCCAAATCGGTGAACCCGGCTCCGAAATGCCTTGAATCGCCCCTCCGCGTCGTACAGCGTTTTCTCTCGGACATGCGGTTCATCAAAACCCAGTGGACGGACCCATCGGGCCCGCCCGTGCCGAGGAGACGCCTGTGGCCGTTAAGATCGTCGATCACCCCCTGATTACACACAAACTCAGCATCATCCGCGACGCCGAAACCAGCACCAAGAAGTTTCGCGAAATCGTCTCGGAGATTACGCTCCTGCTGACCTACGAAGCGACCTGGGACCTTCCCATGGTGGAGTGCGAGATCGATACGCCAATCTGCAGGATGAAGACTCGCACGCTTGAAAACGGTCGATTTGTGATCACGCCGATCCTGCGCGCCGGGCTCGGAATGGTCCAGGGAATGCTGAACATCTTTCCGCTGGCAAAGGTCGCACATATCGGTCTGCAGCGCGATGAGGAAACGGCACTGCCGCGGACTTATTACTACAATATCCCACCCGATCTGAGTGGCTCGACCGTGCTGGTGGTGGATCCGATGCTTGCGACCGCGGGGAGCATGAGCGCGGCCGTTGACCTTATTAAGAAGAGTCGGCCGCAGGAGATTAAGGCGATCTGCCTTCTGGCCGCTCCGGAAGGCGCCGCTCGCATGGAGCGCGATCATCCCGACGTCAACGTTTACGTCGGCGCCATGGACGAGCGACTGAACGAGAAGGCCTACATCGTGCCGGGCCTTGGCGACGCAGGAGATCGGATTTTCGGCACGTTGTAGCGGTGTCTTTCTTGCTAGCCATATTCTGCATTCCAAATATCGCACGAAACCATCCAGTCGCCCCATAGGGGCTTGTTCGGGTCCTCTCCCTGCCAGGGATCGGGGAGATTGGCCTTGCAAAATAGCACAACGACCATTCCAATGTGCCCATCCTGTAGACGAACGGACGGGAACTCGGCCTTTATGTATTGAAGGCCGACACTTCGACATGACTCTTGGCGGGATTATGAACTCGTTACTTGCTGTGAACGAAGGCGGCCATCTGCGTCGCCCGATGCGTTTTTATCTGACAGTCCTGGCGCTAGCTCTCGGCAGTTTCCTTCTGCCACACGGGGCATTCGCGCAGACGGTGATTTCCTCAGTGACGGCGAGTCCGGATCCGTTCAACACGGATCGCGTTGACAACTCGACGATCACTGTTTTGGGAACCCCGGCTGTTACTGGGCTCGAGGTCCATATTTTCGAGGACGACCAGGCGACGCTTGTGCGTTCCGGCCTGACCTTGACCGAGCAAGGCGATTCGTCTGGCACGTACACGGCCCTGTGGAATGGACGGAATGGAAGTAATGTCGAAGTCCCGGCCGGCGATTATTATATGCGCGTCTACAGCCTTGCCACGACGACCTACATCGGACCGTTCGGAACCATCAGCACCGAGCGCATTGCAAGCTTGATCGAGATCGATCCGAATCCCTTCTCGCCCGACGGGATCGAAGAAGTAACCTTTCGCGTCGAGGGCGCTCCCAATGCGACCGACACGGAGATCTACTTTTACGACGGCGGTTATCGCGAGTACTCACTGACCGAGCAGCCCGTCGGCTCCGGCGTCTATTACACAACGACGACGCTTACCTATGGGACGACGATTCCCAACAACGGGAATCGGACTGTCTACGTGCGGACGACCGACAATACGATCTACGCGGTCCTGAATACCACTCTTCAGATTGCGACCTTCTCGAACTTCACCGTTGATTCTTACTGGCAGTATCCGACGGCCGGGGACACGGCCACATTTACTGCCACTGGCGTTCCGGGACTGACTCCGCGTGCGATCATCCAACTGGACAGCGAACGCCAGGCCGGTATGTTCTACGAGCGCCAGAACCACTCTGCCGCCAGTGCACCCGACAAGGGCGACTACGGGTGGATTTACTCGGCAGGCGACAACAATCAGAATGCCGCGGCCGGTTGGGCGGAGGGTGCTCCGTTGAAGGCAGATGGCACGCCAGGGCAATGGCGGCGCCTGACCTATATGCCCGAACAACGCACCGGCATGGCGCTCGTCTACTACAACGACTGGCTTTACGGCGTGGCCGGTTACGATGGCGGCGCAAAAAGCACCGTGATGCGTGCCCCCGTGAACACTGACGGCTCGCTCGGTGAGTGGGTCTTCGATGCCAGTACGCTGCCCGCAACGCGCTACTACCACGACGCCGTCGCCACGAGCGATACGCTCTATGTCGTCGGCGGTTACAGTAATCGTAAAGAGGTCTACTACGCGCCAATCAATCCGGACGGCTCGCTCGGTACGTTTGCCGCAACGTCGCAGCTATTGATTGGACGCCAGTATCTCTCCGTTGTTGCGACTGATGAATGGCTGTATGCGATCGGCGGCTACGGCTCGGCCGAAGCGAGCGTCGAGCGTGCCCAGATTCTTCCGGGCGGCGGCCTGGCAGCCTGGGAGGCCGTCGCCTCTCTCAGCACCGGCCGCTACGGGCACGGTGCCGCCATTGCGAACGGCCATATCGTTGTTGCCGATGGCTATAATCAGAACAATGGCTACGCATACCTTTCCTCAATCGAAACGACCGAGATTCTGCCGGATGGAACCCTTGGCGGATGGACCTCAGTGGGGGATACTTCCGTCCAGCGCCAGTACATCGGAATGTGTGCTGTCGGTGATCGTGTTTTCACGACCGGCGGGTACACAACATCTGCTTCGGACACACGCGGCGTCGAGTGGGCCGATGTGCTCTCCGATGGCAGCATCACCGGCGGGAGCACCAGCTTCACGGACTACGCCGTTCTCGACCTGGTCGAATCGCCTCCCGGTACTTACACCGGAACATGGGATCTGAAGGACGAAGCAGGCAATCCCGTGCGGCGCGATCGCTACATTGCCTACCTTTATAACGCAGCGAATCTTTATTACTATCAACGCAGTAGGGATGTGGAACTCGACTACCATGTCGACTCCATCGTTGCGGATCCTGATCCGTTCCTGCCCGAAGGCGATAACGTCACAACCATCACCGTGACTGCCGATCCAGGCATGGTCAATACGCGCATCAGCACGGCAGGGGAGACCTTCGCGATCAGCGAGACCTCGCCGGGCGTGTATGTGACCACTCATAATTTCGTCGATAACGGTGAGATTGTGCAGCCGAATAACTACACGATGTACATGTACGATGAGGACAATCAATACAACGCGACCACGGGGCTGATTCAGATTATTCACACTGCCGGTGTCGGCGCCTCGCCCACGAACTTCGCTCCAAGCATCGATGAGGTGACGACATTCACATTATCCGGCGAACCGGGACAGGATCTGCTGATCCAGATCAGGCGAGACAGCGAAGCAGAAGCGGGGATGGTGAACCGACGCGATGAGATTACGCATGCCGGAGTGACGGACGGAACGAGTATCTACGTTGTCGGCGGCTACGGAACCGGCAGTGCCAATCTGACTCCCGAATACACAACGCTGGATGGCAGTGCCAACATGACAGGCTGGTCGCCGCTTTCGCGCATGACTTACACGCGCGAAGCCTCTGCGGCGGTCCTGACATCCACCACATTGTATATCATCGGTGGCTACTCTACCGATCGCGCCAATGTCGAGTACGCCCATCGCTTGCCCAGCGGCGGTATTCAGCCTTGGCAGGAGACGAACTCACTGCCCGCCACTCGTGGTATCGCTCCGGCACTGACAAACGGCGACTACATCTACTTCTTCGGTGGATACTCCGGTGGCCAGCACAATGAGGTCTATCGCGCACCGATCAATCATGCCGACGGCAGTCTCGGCGCGTGGACTCAGATCGGCACCTTGCCGTATGCCTTCTACGGACATCAGGCCGTGCTCGTTGATGATCAGATTTACCTGGGCGGCGGATACGCATCCGGCTACCGAAAGAACTTCTATCGGGCAACTCTTCTGCCGGATGGTTCGCTGTCCAGTTGGGAAGCGCTCTCTTCGCTGAACAAGTACCGCTATCGTTATGGCCTCGTTGAATCGCAGGGCTTCCTCTTTGCCGTTGGCGGCGAAGGCGAATCAGATCAACAGACCATTGAGCGTGCGGAGATTCTCCCGGACGGAACACTAGGCGCCTGGGAACTGCTCTCTATACGCAGTCCGCGGAACTCGCGCTTTGCGATGGTGGAGAACGGTAACGGCCGCATCTTCCTGATGGGCGGCGACGGACAGCATCGCAGCATGTACTACGCCGACGTCGCACCGGATGGAACGCTTGGCGACTTCCAGTCGGATCTCTGGGGCGAACTGCCGATGGTCGAAGAGCCCGGCAGCCGTCGCGCCAATACGAGTACCTATCGCGCCGCATGGGATGGGCGGGATGCGCTTGGCAACCTGGCTCCTTCCGGCACCTATAATGGGCGCTTGATTCAATCTCGCACCCGCGTTCCATTCTATGGTCGGAACGCCAACGTTACGATCAAGGACGTCCTGTCGAGCTTCGAATTCGTTCCGGGAACGTTTGTCCCCGAGGGCAACAATACGGCGACATTCCGCGCGACGGGTTCTCCCGGCCAAGTTGGGTTGTACTACTCCTACGGGGAAACGCGGTACTTGCAGGAAGTCTCTCCAGGCGTTTACGAGGATGAATTCGACTTCGTGCAGACAAACGGAATCTTCCATGGCGAGACGACCAACAACACAGTCTACCTTTACGATGCGAACAGCATCTACACTGGACTGAATACTCATGTGACCATTCGTCACATCCGCAATTTGAACAATACGCCGAGTCCCTTCTATCCAACGAGCGGACAGGATGAAGTCAGCACGTTGACCATGGATGGCGAGCCGGATCTGGAATTGCGGGCGACGATGTACGGCTACAATGAACGCTACACCGGCCTGCTGTTCGGCCGGACACGTTTGAACAACTCGACATTCCTGTACGACGATCGCGCCTACATCGTTGGCGGCGAGGAATACAGCGTCGGATACACGGCCTCCGGCGAGTACTTCGGCTTCCAGCCGGATGGAAGGAAGCTGCGAGGATCGACGCTGACGCCGATGAATGAGACGCGATCCTACATGGCGGCGACTGCCTACAATGGCTGGGCATACGCAACCGGCGGCTATTCCGGAAGTAGTCTGGGAATTGGCACCGTGGAGCGTGCACCAGTCCTTGCCAACGGGCGTTTGGGCGAGTGGCAGTACGAAGCCTCGCTCAACCAATCGCGCTACGGCCATTCCATTGTCGTCATCGGCAACTATCTCTATGTGATGGGTGGTTACAGCAGTGGTCGCCTGAACTCGATTGAGCGCGCTGAGATCCATCCCGATGGTTCACTCGGTGCCTGGGAGAACATCGGCACACTGCAGGACCTGATGTACTACTTCCAGGCCTATTACCTGAATGGCTACCTCTACATCTTCGGCGGCCATTACCACGACAGCGAAGTCCACCGCGCCGAAGTTCTGGGAGATGGAACGCTCGGCAGTTGGGAGGCTCTCAGCAGCTTCAACTACAATCGCCAGTCCTTCCACCTGGTCAAGTACGGCGACTACTTCTATGCAATCGGCGGTACTGACGGCAATGCGCGCCAGAATGTCTCCTATGCGGAGATTCTCCCGGACGGGACGCTTGGCGCATGGCAAGTTTCCCCGAACGCATTCCCGACATACCTGCAATACGCGGGTGGCGTTGCGCGCGATGGCTGGCTGTATGCCTTCGGTGGCAACACGTCCGGTCAGAGTTACTCGCGCGCCTTCTTCCGCGCGCCGATCAATCCCGATGGCAGCATCGGCAGTTGGATCCAGACACTCTATCCATCGGTGCAGTTGAGTTCCACCTCGCCATATTCCTACGGGTGGGATGGGCGCGACTCAGATGGGAACGTCTGCGGTCCGGGATCGTTCCGCTGGTATGTCTATCATGACCAGACTGGTTATCGCTATCCGCTCTACCGCGACGTGACGATTGGGACTCGCATCAACGGTGCAGAATTGAATCCCACAATTCTCGTCGCGGATGGAAACAACGTGACGACGATCACCGTGCAGGGCAGCGAAGCCGTGCGGGGTCTCTATGCGCACTTCTTTGGACCGCAGAGAACCGACTACTATAATGGTCGTTTCCTGACATTTGACGAAGTGGAAGCAGGCGTTTATCGTAGCACTTGGAACGGCATTGCCAAGACAACGTCAAACATTCGCCGCGTGTTCCCGGATGGATCGTATGAACTGCGGATTTACGATGAGAACGGCGCCCTGGTGAACAACACCGAGACGCTGGAGATCCGGGGCATCAACGACATTACGACTTCTCCGACGTTCACGCCTGGCGGTGGCGCGTTGCTGCCGATCACGCTGCACGGTGTGGCTGGGCTTGATCCGCTTGTCGAGATTCAGAACGTGGCGACGAACTTCACCGTGCGGACGTTGCCGACGATTGAAGCCAGCGGCAATTACGCCGCAGAGTGGGACGGCCGCGACGAGAACGGCAACTTCACTGGCCCGAACCAATACAGAATTCTGGCCAAGACGAACACCGCTCCATCCGAGTACTACTACGAAGTGCAGGAGTTCACGGTTGAACAAGCCGTGTTTAATATCGAGGTCGCCCCCAATCCGTTCACGCCGACCGGTTCGAACGTCGCCACCGTAACGGTGCTGGCCGATCCGGGACAGACGGGGCTGACCGCAGAGTTCACACACCCGAACGGGCCGAAGCGGGTCGACGTGCCGCTCGTTGAGCAAGGTTCGGTCGGCACTTACGTGGCCGAATGGGACGGCAAGGATGACCTCGGCGACATCATGCCGGACGGCGTGGTGACGATCGAGATCCGCGACGGCGGGGGAGACCTGTTCCCCATCAGTACTTCAGTGACGATCTCCACGATCACGCGCTTCGAACTCAGCCCGAACCCCTTCACGCCGATCGCCGATCCAGGCGTGACGGTCGAAGTGGATATGCTCGGCGGACTGAATCTTCAGGCGCGTGTGGGTCTTGTCGCCACGATCGCGCTCTCCGATTCCGGCAGTCCGGGCAACTACACGGGCTTCTGGAACGGCAAGGACGGCACCGACAACTTCGCGCCGGCCGGTCTCTACAACGTTACCTTGAAGGACGTTGATTCCGGCTTCGTCTTCAACCAGGCGCGCACACTGACAATCAATGAAGTCGATCTGACTCCGCCGACGGCGACGGTGAACTTCGACGCGCCGGCTCCGCCGCTGGGACCTGGAGTGCGCACGTTTACGCTCGTCGCGTCGGAACCGCTTGTGACGACGCCGACGCTGGATCTGACACCGCTGAGCGGCGTTGTGATTCCGGGCGTCTTCGCAGAGAGCACCGATGGCGGAGTGAACTGGCCGGGCGCATTCGATGTGCCCACCAACGTGCAGCATGGCTACGGGACATTGACCTTCGAGGGCACCGACCTTGCCACCAACACGGGCACTGTTGTTTCGCCCAGCACGGTGAATATCGATTCTCGCGGTCCCGTGATCACGAACATCTCGATGTCGCCCTCCTACAGCTACTCCGTAGGTACGGGTCTGAAGACTGTGACTATCTACCTCGACGAGGCCGTCTCGCAGGCACCGACGTGCACATTTACGCCGCCTGCGGGTTCGCCCGTGAACGTGACACTCACCGGTGGCCCATCCAACTGGACCGGCAGTCTGACAATCGCCGCCGGAATGGGCGAAGGCGTTGCGACGTTCGATGTCTCTGCCGTGGACGCCGTTGGCAATATCGGAACGACGATCAACAACGGCAAGAACTGGACGATCGACCAGACACCGCCAGGCAAGCCATCGAGCGTCAGCGCGGCCTCGCAGCCCAACGGCTACATTCGCATTTCGTGGAACGCCGCGACAGGCCAGCCGTACAACTACCAACTGTATCGCCAGTCCGGCACGACCACGGTGAATCTCGGAAGTGCGACGTTGGTACACGGGACGATCTACTCGAATGCGTACACAGACCTGCCACCGAGCGATGGCGAGTGGAGCTACGCGCTGACCGCGACCGATCGCGTCGGGAACACGGGACTGCTCTCATCGAGCGTCTCCGCCACCGCCGACCGCGTTGCTCCGAATCCGCCGCAAAACCTGACCGCAACTGGCGAATTTGAGAAGGTGCGTGTTGATTGGTCGGCGCCGAGTGGTGAAACCCCCGCGAAGTACCACGTGTATCGCAAGGCGGGAACGAACCCGATCACGACGACGTCCGGCGCATCGCGCGTCGCATCGAATGTCACGGGCCTGACTGCCCTCGTCGATCCGGCCACCGTCGGCGACCAGGTCTTTGCCGCGACGGCGATTGACGCCGCGGGCAACGAATCGACGCCTTCCAACTCGGCTCCGTTCTTCTTTGAGACGCCGCTGCCCGCACCGAGCAGCCTGACGATCGCTTATCAGAAGACGACGGGTGCGAAGCTCACGTGGCCGGCTGTATCGCGGCGAGCGCTCGGTGGTTACATTGTTTTCCGCGACGGCGTTCGCATTACTCCGTCCGCAATTACCGCGACGAGCTACACAGACACCGCCGCGCCGGCAAACAGCTCGGCCTTGTATGGTGTGCGCGCCGTCACAGATGGCGGGACGCCGGGCGATGCGCGCGAGGCCACGCACCGTCCGATTCAGATCGATGTCGACTCGGCCGGACTGACCATCGAACCGAACACAATCCACCAGTTCGATACGACGCTGAGCAATCCCGCCGGATCGTCGACCACGGTGCAGTCTCTCAAGGTCGAGATGCTGGCCGGCGACGACACGGTGCTGGAGAACTATACGAAGACCCTGAATCAGGTCATTGCCGGCGGTGAAACGCAGCCGGTGACGATGATCGTTCCCATTGCCAGCTACGCCGCGAAGGCGCGCTTCACGGCGTTCGTCAGCACCGGCGAGCCGGGCGCCACCGTGAGTAGCCTGGCCGTGAAGACCATCGTGCTGCGGCCCGTTGGCACTCGACTGGAAATCTATCCGGAGCCGACCGTCCGCGGAACGGCTGCAGAGGTTCGTTTGAGGCTCGTCAACGCCAGCCCGGTGCCGATCGATATCCTGACGGCTCTGGACGGCAACCCGAGTCCGGACGTGCATGTGAATATCTACGACAGCGATGGAACATTCCGCGAGAGTGCGTCGCTATTCCAACTCTCCGGCACGAACGTGATCAACACGCCGTCGCATGCTCGCGCGGTGCTGCAGCCGGGCGACGAATTCCTGACCGGGCCGATCTATCCTGTCGTTCCTCTTGATGCGACGACGAACATCCGCATCGAGGGCGTCGTCGACCAGGTCTACTATCACTATGATCAGGCCGACCAGGTCATCGGCGCCGGCATGACCGGGCACGCGGACAGTACGCCGACGGAAACCGACTACCGCGCAACGGCAGAGGTGTCCGGCCTGATTTACTCGCTCGGAACGCCGATCCCGATCAGCGGCACGGCCTACAGCAACACCACCGATAACCCGGTTCCCGACGTCGACGTGAAGGTTGGACTCTCAGTGCGCGGCTTTACGCGTTATCTGGATGTCCACACCGATTCGAACGGCGACTACTCGACGATGTTCTATCCGTTCTCGCGCGAGTCCGGCCATTACCTCGTCTGGGGCGTGCATCCTGATGTGTTGGACAAGCCAATCCAGGATGAGTTCGACATCGCCGGTCTGACGATCGGCAGCCCAGTACGGCTGCGCATGGCAAAGAACTCGTACCTGAACTTCTCAATCAGCTTCTCGAATCTGGGCGAGTTGGACTTCACCGGCCTTGCAACCGAGTGGCTGCCCGATCCGAACGCGACTGATATCGTAACCACGATGACGTTGCGCAATGGGACAGCGATCAACGGCGACAGCTCCGGCTGGATCGACGTGCAGGTCTACGCGCCGATCGATGCAAACTCGATCGCGAATGGAACCGTTCGGTTGACCTCGACAGAGGGCCTGAATGCGACGAGTGAAATCGACTTCGAACTCTCGGAAGCCAATCCGATTCTGCGCGCCGATCCGAGCTTCATCAAGACCGTGATGAGCACGCAGGACACGCACGCGGCCGAGATCAAGATCACCAATGTGGGCTTCGACGATTTGAAGAATGCTCGCCTGGCCGATCCGTCCGTACCTTGGATTCAGTATACCACCGAGACGAACCTCGGTAATATTGTTCCCGGCGGTACTCGGATTATCGGAATCCAGATCAATCCGCAGGGTACGGTCGATCCGGGTAATTACTCCGAGAGCTTCAAGATCCTGAGCGACAACCTCGCTCCGTATAACATCAACGTGTTCCCGACGCTGACCTCGTCTCTGCAGGGCGACGTGCTCTTCCAGGTTGAAGACGTTCTGTCGCCGCAACTCGAGGGCGCACGCGTTGAGGTTCGCAGTCTGCTGTCCAGCCTCTTCAACTACGAAGGCTACACGGACGAGAACGGCGAATGGTTGCTCGACGATGTGCCGACGGGTGAATACAGCTACCGCGTCAGCGCGCCGGGCCATACCAACGTCGTCGGTCGCGTAGTCGTGAAGGCCGATCAGACCGAGGTCGTTCGGGCATTCCTGGTCAACCAGTTCGTAACCGTGGAATGGACCGTGGAGCCGCATCCGGTCGAAGATCGTTACGAGATCAAGCTGGAATCCACCTTCGAAACGCACGTTCCGGCTCCGGTGTTGATCATCGATCCGCCATCGCTGGTCCACTTGATGGATCGTCCGGGAACGTCTTACGCGGAGTTCGATGCGACGAACCGCGGTCTGATCGCTGGCAACCACTTCAACCTCGATCCGATCGCCAGTTCTCCAGGTATGCGCGTGGAATTGCTTGTCGACGAGATCGACATCATTCTGCCGATGCAGACCCTGACGATTCCGTATCGCGTCGTGCTGGATGAGACGGCCAGCTCAACGAGGCGTTCGTCCGACATGACCTACGAGGATTGGAAGGACAAGGGCATCGCACTGCCGAACTGGGGCAGCCAACGCGATCTTCCGTCCACGCCTCTGGACTGCCACCTGGCGGGACAGATCCTGGCAATCCTCGATTATATCTGCCGCTTGGAAACCATCACGACCGGCCAGCAGCACGCGATCAATCCGGTCGTCGGTGCGGCCGCCGTTGGTGCCGCCGGTGCACTGGATCCGACAGGCGTGGCCTGTGCGGCATTCAATTGCAATGATTGCTGCAGCGCGATCCTGAGTCCGGGCATCTGGAATGCAGCCAAGTGTCTCGGCCAGTTCTTCCCCGCACCGCCGGGCAATAGCGTCGTCGTAGGCGGCGGTGGCGACGGAGGCGGCAATTACTCCGGTGGCTACGGCGGCTCAGGAGGCATTGGTTTCAGCCCCTGTGTGCCGGTTGGACGCTCCTCAGGAGGCGACCAATGAGAACAGTTACCCGAATTGACGATCTCGCCACCAAGGTGCGAATGATGAAACTCTTGCGGCTGATGATGAATAGAATGAACGCGCACACGGCAACAGGCTGGGCCGCTGCATTGCTGATGCTGGCTTGCGTTTTCGCGCCAGCGATCAGCAGTGCACAGGCCCCGCCGCCTGACCGTGGCGTGTGCGCGCAGGTCAAAATCGAAATCCTCCAGGAGCTCACATTCGAGCGCCAGGGCTTCGAGGGCCGCATGCGCATCACTAACAATGTTGAGTCGGAGCTCACCGACGTCCGCGTCGACCTGCAGGTCTTCGACGACAATGGGGACACCCCGACATCGCCTGTGCTCTTCATTCAAGATCCAACAGTGAAGAACATGACCGGTATGCCGGACGGTACCGGTGTGATCCCGGCAGGCGCCGCGGCGGAGTTGACTTACCTGATGATTCCGGCCAGCTACGCAGGCGGGACGGATCCTCGCGGCGAGAACTACTACATCGGCGCCGAGTTGTATCTCTCTGTGAATGATGAGCCGACTTCGCTTCCCGTCTATCCGGACGACATCACAATCCTGCCGCAGCCGAAGCTCGATATCGATTACTTCCAGCCCTACGAAGTGATCGCAGACGATCCATTCACCCTCGATACTATCGAGGCGGCCATCCCGTTCGATCTGGGTGTGCGGATCAGGAACGTCGGATGGGGACCCGCGAACAAGATGAAACTGGAGAGCGCACAGCCGAAGATCGTCGAGAACGAGAAGAATCTGCTGATCGCGTTCCGACTGCTCGCCAGTTACGTGATGGGAGACGAAGATCCGAATCCTTCTCTGACCATGGACTTCGGCGATGTTGCCGAGCAATCCACCGTGGTCGGACGATGGAAGATGGTCAGTACGCTCCAAGGCAAGTTCGTCTCGCTGAGCGCCAGCTACACGCACGCCGATGAACTGGGCGGCGAACTAACGTCGCTGATCGAAGACCTCGACTACTCGTTCCTCGTCCACACGATGCTGATCGATCAGCCGGGATTTGACAACATCTTCGACTTCCTCGCGGATACGGATACCGAGGACGATAACTACGATCCAAACGCGATCTTCTCGTCTGAAGGTCAGGAATTCCCGGTCAACGTCGTCGACAGCACGACGAATCGCTTCCCGACGGCAGAGGATCCGTTCGTTGAGCTGACGCTCGACAATCCGCCATCCGGATGGGTTTACACCAAGGTCGACGACCCATCGCAGGGTCTGCTTGACCTCGTCGGCGTAACGCGCAGCGACGGCAAGGATGTGTTGATTCCCGAAAACTCGTGGATCGTCGGTATTCCGCGCCATCGCTTCGGCGAACCCGATCATGTTGAGTGGACGTTCCACTTGATCGACCTCGATCCGACGGCCACATACATGCTGGAGTTCGCACCGCCTCCGCCGGATCACAATCCGCCGACGACCGTGGAAGTCGTGCAGGAGCCGAAATTCGGTGAGTTCCCGCTCTACTACGGCACCGATGCGACGCAGTTCTTCCTCTTGCCGGAGGACGATGTCAGTGGTGTCGCGAATGTTCTGTGGAGCATCGATGGCTCGGATTTCTATCCATCGTATCCTCTGACACTGCCCGACGAAGGGCCGCACACGGTCGAGTTCTATTCCGTCGACCGCGCCGGCAACGTCGAGGAGTCGAAGATCTTTACCTTCGTGACCGACTTGACCGCACCGACGATCGATTCGTTCTATGCGCCGACGGATTTCACGCCCGCACCATCTGTTTTAGGCGAGGATGCGTTGTTCCTGACGCGTGTGACGGCGACCGACAATGCGATTCCTGTTCTGGATTACACGCTGGAAATCCGCCGAGGCTCGGCGGGCGTTCCGCGGCGTGCGGACTTCGAGTCGTTGCCTGAGGTTTTCTCGAGCACCGAACGACTCGATGGCGGTCGCCAGCAGGTCCTTGTCTGGAACGGTCGTGGGCAGAACGGCGCGCTTATCCCACCGGGACAGTACACGCTGCGTCTGACCGTGGCCGACCCTCTTGGACACTCTACGTCCACCATGCACGAATTCACTGCCCACGAACCTGTTGATTCTGTTGCGCTCGATCCGACGTCGTCAAATCAGACGCATCCGAGCGTCGGCCCGAGTCACGTTGTTTGGGAAGACGACCGCAGCGGCAACTCCGACATCTACGGCTACGATCTGGAAACCAGTTCGCCTCTTTCGCTCATCACGTGGGCGGGCAACCAGGAGTATCCCCGCATCGATGGCGATCGGTTCGTCTTCCAGGACGATTCCACCGGCAACTACGACGTCTACATGTACAATCTGACCTCGAGCGCCATCACACCGATTGCCTCGGGCAGTGGCGACCAGATGAAGCCCGACATTTCAGGCGACTACATCGTCTATCAGGACAATAGCAGTGGCAGCTTCGATCTTTATCTGCGCGATCTGGTCGGTGCCGTTACGACGCCGATTGTGACAGCTTCGTTGCCGCAGAAGAATCCGCGAATCGTTGGCGACCTTGTTGTCTTCGAGGACTTCCGCTTCGGTTTGTCAGAGATCTATGTCTACAACATCGGAACTGCGACCGAGACGCGTATCACTGATAACCTGTCGCAGCAAAGCGAGCCGGACATCTACGGCAATCGCATCGTCTGGACGGACCAGCGCAACAGCTACCGCGACATCTACTCGATGCTCCTCCCCGGTGGTGCATTCGACATTCTGACGCCCGATACCATCGACCAGAAGAACGCCGCCGCATGGGCCAACTACACGGCTTTCACGGACTTCGCGGCGGGCATTGCCGATCCGAACATCGCCGCCCTGATCGATGGCGTAGACGTGATGCTGCCGGTCACTCTGGACGATTCGGAGCAGGACTACGTGGCCGCCAACAATCGCCGACTTGCCTGGCAGGACCGGCGCTCCGGCACCTGGCAGGTCCGCGTGGCGATGCTGGACTTCCCGATCGCCGATGCTGGACCGGATCAGTTGTCGTCCAGTGGCGCCCTTGTGCAATTGGATGGCACGGCCAGCTTTGATCCGCTTGGCGATCCCCTGACGTACGTGTGGTCGCAGGTCTCCGGAACGACAGTGACCTTGCAGAACGGCGACACGGCAACACCGACCTTCATCATGCCCGCGGTCCCCGAGACGGAGACGCTGGCGATGCAACTGGTCGTCGTGAACGCGAAGCACAGCTCTCCGCCGGACACGGTGTTGATCACCGTGCGTCCGCAGAACGATCCTCCGATCGCCGATGCGGGACCAGACATCGATACCTTCGGTTTGCAGACTGTGAACATCGATGCACGGGGCAGCAGCGATCCCGACGATGATCCCATCACGGCCCATTGGCAGGTGCTCACGTCGCCGACGGTGACCCTCGACCTGACAAAGCCCTTCCAGCCGAGCTTCGTGGCACCCGATGTGACCGTGCCGACGACGGTGACGCTGCGCCTGGAGGTCAAGGACGGGCAGTACACTTCGTTGCCCGACGATGTGCATGTTCGCATCGCGCCGCGCGTGAACCAACTGCCGATCGCAAGCGCAGGCTTCGATCAGGCCGTGAACGAGAAGACCGCCGTGACGCTTGACGGCTCGTCCAGCTACGATCCGGAGAACCTCCCGATTTCATATCACTGGATCCAAGTCAGCGGCCCAACGGCGACGCTCAGCAGTTCCTCGGCGAGCAAGCCGACCTTTACGGCGCCGGAAGTGGTGACAAATGAGACAATGCGCTTCCAGTTGACCGTCGAAGATGAGGCGGATCTCAGTGCGCCGGACTTCGTTGAAGTCATCGTCCGTGAAGTCCGTCAGCAGCCGGTTGCCGTTGCGGGTGATGACCAGAGCGTCATGCCCGGCGACCTGGTGATGCTCGACGGAACCGCCAGCTATCACCCGGACGGCTTCCCGATTGTCTACAACTGGATCCAGAAGATCGGCGCTCCGGTGACACTGAGCGATGCATCGAGTTCCACGCCCACCTTCACCGCGACCGATCGCCGCGTGCCCTACACGGTGGCCTTCGATCTGTATATTGCGGACGATCTGCAGCCCTCGCTGCCGGATCGCGTGAACATCGACATTGGCACGTTCAATGATCCGCCGGTTACCGACGCAGGCATCGACTTCAGCGCCTACGAGCATGCACGTGTGACGCTGGATGGGACCGGAACAACAGACGACGAAGGCGATACGATCTACTACCAGTGGACACAGATCGGCGGACCGACGGTCGAACTCAGCGGCGCCAGCACATCCACGCCGACCTTCTGGTCGCCGGGCGTCGACACATCGACGATTCTGACATTCCAACTGATCACAAACGACGGCGACTTGACCGGCAGTACGGAACAGGTCACTGTGACGATCCTTCCGACAACACCGTCGGAAATCATGACGATCTGGTAAAAGAGGGACGGAGACCAAAATGGAACGGACAACAATGAAAAGAAACCTCGTTCTTGCACTTCTGATTGCCGCCTGCTGTCTCGTGATTGGCCAGGCCCGGGCCGAGCAACTGGTTGACATGGATACGCTGGCACAGTGGAAAGCGGCCGGGCACGACTACGTCTTGATCGACGTACGGCCTGCATCCCTCTTCGAGCGCCAGCACCTGCCCGAAGCGATCAACATTCCGCTGAACGTGCTGCAGCACAATTCGCTGCCGCCGGACGTCGATATTGTCTTCTGTGACAACGACCTTTCCGGCCTCTCCAGCCGGCGCGCGATCGAGGCGTCGTCGGATATCGATCCCTCGCGGCTGTTTGTGCTTCGCGGCGGGCTGCAGAAGGCGAAGCTCAATCGCGATGTTCCGCTGGTCCAACAGACTGGCGTCGTCGAGGATACCGGCGCGGATCCGATTACAGCGGAAGACCTTCGTGAGGCGATTCTCACAGGCATGCCGGTCCAGATAGTTGACATTCGCGATGCCAAATCCTTCAAGACCGATAGTGTGAGTCGTTCGCGAAATGTTCCCCTCCTGCTCAACCCGGAGAAATCCAGCCAGATCGGAACGGACACGATTTGGGCACACGTTGCGTTGCCGAAAGAGGCCGGCCAGCGCGCAGCCGAATCCCTGAAGTCGGACAAGCAGGCCGTCGAGGACGCCATGGCGGGGGAAATCGTCCGCTCGCTGTCCATCGACCGTGCCGCACGGGCACAGGTCCCAGTCGTGATCGTCGATGACGGTTCGGGAATCGGCGGGCAGCTTTGCACCAGGCTGCAGCGCCAGGGCTTCGCGCAGGCTCGTCCGCTCGAGCGAGGCATCATCTCCTGGCGACTGTTGCCTAACAGCATGAACAAGCCGGTTCCGCAGAAGGAGACCATCGTTCACGGCAGCACGATGATCGATCGCGAGGAACTGCGCCGCGAACACGAGGCTGCAACCACCAAAGAGTAGCGCTTTCCATCACTCCTCCCCTCCTTGAGGCAGATTCCGCCGGCTCCCACAAGGTTCGCCGGCGGGATTTGCTTTTACAGCACCCACCCCGATAGCCTATGGGTGCTTTGAATCGATCAACGGAGAACGCCTGTGAAAAAGCTCTTCCCGCTTCTTCTGGTTATCTGCCTGACGTCCATCGCAGCGGCCCAGCAGGACGAGGTACACTCGAACATCGATCGGCTGAGTGGCCCTGCTGCGATCGATCGCGAGGACTCCATTGAGGAGAAGCTCGGTTTCGCCCTGTATGCTGGCGACAAGACCGAAGCACTCCAACTGGTTGCTGCGGGTGCAAACCCCAAGGGCAGCGATCGCATGGGCACGCCAATCATCTTCCATGCGATCGCGGGTGGGCACCTGGATGCCGTGACGTTTCTCCTCGAGCGCGGTGTCGACCCCAATTCGCGCGGTCTCTATGGAGTGACTCCGTTGATGGCGGCTGTGGCAGATAACCGCGTTGAGATTGCCAAGATGCTCCTGGCCCGCGGGGCGGACCCATCGCTGGAAGCCGAGGGAGGTCGCACGGCCGTGCAGTTGGCCGAACGCTATGACCACGCGGAAATGAAAGCGCTCCTGGGCGAGCAAACGACCAGCGATGTGCCCGCCGTCGACGATTCTCCAACGACGGCTTCCGAGCCCGCCATCGATTGGGATGAACTCCTTGTGGGAGCTGTCGCGGCGAAGAAGCCGGATCTCGCGGAGAAGATGCTCTCTCACGGAGCGAATCCGAATGCGCGCTACCGCTATGGGCTGACTCCGTTGATGTTCGCCGCCCAGAATGACCAGCCGATCATGGTGGAGCTTCTCCTCAAGGCAGGAGCAGATCCAAACTTGCGCAGCGACATGGGCGAATCCTGCCTGCATATCGCCTCTCGCGTCGGTTCGGCCGACATTGTTCAGAAACTCCTGAAGGCCGGAGCCGAGATCGACCAGCTTTCGGATCTTGGCTACACGCCATTGATGATGGCGGCCCAGCAAGGCAATGTCGCGATCGTCAAGGTGCTCCTGGATGCTGGAGCGGATGCCACCATGACAACGCGACTTGGCCAGACGGCGCGCAAACTGGCCACCTCGGCGGATCACGAAGACGTTGTCAAGCTCCTGCCGGCCGAGCCGTCCTCCGGCCCTCCTTGACAGGTCAGCGCATTTCCGCGATGCTTCCCATCAACTGGCCCGGCCTCCGGGGCGCTTGACTTGGCTTGTCCCCTTGTATGAGTTGCCGCCGCCAGGTTTTCCACCTCAAACAGGAGGCGCGAATGTCCGCAGATAAATCTCCGGATGAAGCGGGAGGCGGTACCCCTATCCTGGGTCCTCACTCCAGGCGTTCCTTTCTGAAAGGAATGGGCCTCGCGGCGGGAGCAGTCGCCGTGTGGCCAACCACCGTCACCGCTCAGGAATCGAAGGAATCGCCCGGTTTCAAGGAACTCGGGCGGAAGAAGCAGTCAATTTCACTGACCATCAACGGCAAGGCTCACAAGGTTGACGTGGAGCCCCGCTCGACACTGCTCGACGTCTTGCGCGAGACGTTGGACATGACCGGCAGCAAGGAAGTCTGCAACCGCGGAGCGTGCAGCGCCTGCACGGTCCTGCTGGACGGCGTTGCCGTCAGCTCGTGCATGACGCTCGCGATGGATGCCCAGGGACACGACGTCGTCACGATCGAAGGCCTCGCCGCCGATCCCAGGTACAAGTACATCATCGACGCGTTTGTGGAGCATGATGCCGCGCAGTGTGGCTACTGCATCCCGGGTTTCGTCGTTCGCACGGCGGATTTCCTGGAGCAGGTTCCGTCGCCTGACGCCGAACAGATTCGCGAAGGCCTGGCCGGCAATTTATGCCGCTGCGGAACGTACTCGAAGATCTTCGCCGCCGTTGAAGCCGCCGCGGCCAAGAAGGGAGGCAGGTGATGCAGCGCGATAATAACGTTGCCTTTGAGAACAATGCCCCCCGTGTCGACGTGCTGGAGAAAGTCACCGGCGCCGCGCGATACGCCTCCGACGTCTACCCGAAGAACATGCTCTTCGCCCGATTCATTCGCTTCCCATACGGAACCGGCAAGGTGAAGAGCGCGAAGCTCGACGAGGCGCGAAGTATGCCCGGCATCGTCGAGATTGAGCTCGAGGATGGGTCCGCCCCCTATGCCGGTGCTCGAATCGGGCACATTGTCGGTGAATCGCGTGCAGCGGTCGACGATGCGATGGAGGCTCTGGAACTGGAGTTCGAGCGCGGCGAAAATCGCACGCGCTGGCAGGATCATTACGAGGGCGTTCCCAACGTCGCCAAGGACCGGGAGAAGGAACTGGACGATCTGTACAAGAAGGCCGCAGTCGTTGTCGAAGCGACCTACACGACGCAGATCCAGAATCACTCCTGCCTGGAAACCCACGGCGCCGTCGTCGATCACCGTGGGACTACTGCTACCGTCTGGGCTTCGACCCAGGGCACGTATTCGGTGCTTGAAGGCATGCAAAGCCCGACGGGCCTCCGCCAGTCGGATATTCAAGTTCACTGCGAGTACATCGGCGGCGGATTTGGCAGTAAACTGAACGGCCCGGGACCCGAAGGAAACCTCGCAGCGCGCCTTTCGCGGAAGCTCAAGCGACCCGTTCGCGTGTTCCTTGATCGTGAAGACGATCAGATGGATACGGGGAATCGCCCTGGCTCCGTTCAATACATGAAGATCGCTGTTGCAAACGACGGGAAACTGCTCGGCGGCCGTGTGCATTGTGTCGGAATCGTTGGTCATCAACCCGGCGGCGGGGGAGCAAACAACCCCGGCAACTACAACTTCGGCGACATCGAACGTAGTGAAGCCGAAATCACTCTCACGGCCTGTCGTCCTCGGGCATTCCGCGCGCCAGGCATGCCCCAGGGCATCTTCGCCGTCGAATCCATGATGGATGAACTTGCGGCAAAATTGGGCATGGACCCGGTCGAGTTCCGGAAGCTGAATGAATCCAGTGAACGTCGCAAGACTCAACTCGATTACGGCGCGAAGCTGATCGGTTGGGACAAGCGCAAGCCCGACGGCGCGGACAAAGGGCCTATCAAGCGCGGAATCGGTGTTGCAGGTGGCAATTGGTTCATCTGGCCGGGCGAGTGCCTTGTCGATCTCGACATCTATCGGACTGGAAACGTCGAACTTCGTTCCGGCTCGCAGGACATCGGGACCGGCACACGCACGGTAATCGTCGATGTAGCCTCTGAGGTTCTCTGTGTGAATCGGGATCAGATTGTCGCGAAGGTCGGCAACTCTGACTATCCGGAAGGTCCCATGAGCGGAGGCTCCGTGACGGCGCGTTTGACCGCTCCGGCGGTCATGGATGCATGCTACCAGGCGCTGGACAAGCTGAAGGCGCTTGTGGCCACCGAGTGGGGAATCGATGCGGAGGATGTCGAATACGACGCGTCCTCGATCTTCCGCGAGAAGGACGGCGATCGCACAATGGCCTGGAGTAAGGCCACCGCCCTCATAAGCAGCGAGAAGCTCTCCCTTCGCGGTGAATCGAAACGCAAATACTGGGGCGAGGGCGGCACCGACGCTGTCCAGTTCGCCGAAGTCGAAGTCGACACCGAGACCGGCATCGTTCGTGTGAAGAAGATCGTCGCCATCCAGACTTGCGGCCAGGTCGTCAATCGGATGACCGCCGAGAACCAGGTCTGCGGCGGCGTGATCCAGGGAATCAGCTACGCGCTGTTCGAGGATCGTCTTCTCGATGGGCCGACCGGCGGAGTCGTGAATGCGGACTTCCAGACCTACAAGATCGCCGGCTCTGTCGACATTCCCGAGATCATCCCGATCCTGGACTGGACAGAGAAGGACACCGGCGTGAAGTCGCTTGGCGAGCCGGTGACGATTCCGACCAGCGGCGCCATCGCGAACGCCGTCACGAACGCCATCGGCGCGCGCGTTCGCGACTTGCCGATCACACCTGCGCGTGTGCTTGCCGCCCTCGAAGCGAAAGGAGGCTCCGCATGAAAGCGTTCGACTATGCAATTGCCGAGAACCCGGCCGGGGCCATCGTTGCGATGGGCAAAGGCTATAAGGTAAAGGCGAACGGCATCGATCTGCTCGACCGTCTGAAGGAGCGCACGGAAGAGCACGACAAGTTCGTGACCATCCACGAAATCAAGGAACTCAGCGGGATCTCCGAGGCCGACGGCATGATTCAGGTCGGCGCGACGACGACGCTGCGCGAGATCGGAGCCAGCACTCTGATCCAGTCGAAGTTCCCTGCCTTGGCAAAGGCCGCTGCTGACGCCGCGACTCCTCAGGTTCGCGCAAAGGCGACGCTCGGTGGAAACCTCTGCCAACGTCCACGGTGCTGGTACTTCCGTGACAAGGAGTACCACTGCCTGAAGAAGGGCGGGTATCAGTGCTTTGCCGTCGAAGGCGACAATCGGTACCACGCCATCTTCAGCGATGGGCCCTGTCACATCGTTCATCCGTCCAATACGGCACCATCGCTGGTCGCCGCCGGGGCGGAAATCGTCGTGCTGAACAAGAGCGGCGAGCGCATTATCCCAGCGGGCGAGTTCTTTGCGCTGCCGCTGGACCGGATGCGGAGCGAAAACGTCCTCGCGGATGGCGATCTCATCACCGCAGTGCGAATCAAACCACCGGCGAAGTCCGCCTATGTGGAGTTCCGCGAGAAGCAGTCCTTCGACTGGCCGATTGCTTCCTGTGCGGTTGTCAACGATGGCAAGCGCTGGAACGTTGTCCTGGGGGCGGTCGCACCGATTCCCTGGCGATCTGAAGCAGCCGAGGGAATCCTGGAAGGCAAGGCCTCGATCGACGCCGAGTTGGCCGACAAGGCCGCTGCGGCTGCACTTCAGGAGGCGAAACCCATGTCCGACAATGCCTGGCGGATGAAGGTGGCGAAAACGGCTGTCCGACGCGCGCTGCTCGCTGCCGACGGAAAGGAGGCTGTCTGATGTCCCACGGAGATGAGCCAATTCGCGGCTGCTGCGTGCGGTTGCGCTGCAAGGCGATGTTCATTCGATCCGATACACGCCCGGGGAAATTGCCCGATGGCAATGCCATGAGCTACTGGTGCTGGCACACGAGCGACGACCTGGGCCCGGATCGGGATGTCGCAAGTCCTGCCAAATGCCAGGCTGGTCGGGAGTGCTTCGAAACACCAGACTGATCAGCCTGGGAAATCGAATGAAAAACACCATGGGCGATTCCCTCGGATGATGGGAATCGCCCATCTTCTTTTCCTCACAGAGGTGGCTTTTTTTGGCCTTTTTTTAGCCATTTTCGATTTTACTAATGTGCATCCTTAATGCGGGGCGAAAGTACTTGCTCTGATCCCGGTTTTGGCCGAAGAAGAATCCTCAGCGATCGAACACTCCGTCGTCGCGATTGGGGAGTCGTGGGGTGGGTCGATGGGCTGTGACGCCTTCCAGGCAGGTGGGAGCTTGTTCAGGGACAGGGACGATACGATGGGTACGGCAAGATCCGGACAGAATCTGCAGGGGAGTGCAGGACACAGACTCCTCCTCGTTGGCGACAGACTTAGTGTCTGCCGTCCTGCAGGCTTCTGCCAGAGGAGGCTCCCGTCCTGAACGCACCCGCCCAACAGATTTCTGCTTCCATTCCCAGTATCCTCTGGACCGCGGACTGCGACGGTCGGCTCCTGACCCTGTCCGGCAGTGGACTTGCTGCGGCCGGAATCGATCCCGATGAAGCGCTCCAGCGTCCAGTCGGGCAAGGTCTGCAGTTCGAAGGCCTGGATGAGGCCCATCGGCGGGCGTTGGAAGGTGAAAGCGTCGCATACGAATGCGAGCGCGAAGGCACAATCTACGGAATTCACATCGCGCCCTCTCGCAAGCCCGATGGGGAAATTGAAGGATGCATCGGCTGTGCGACGGATCTGACAACGCTCAAGAGAAGTCAGGAAGATCTGGAGCGCTGGGAGGCGCGAAACCAGGCTCTCCTTGAGATTCTCCCGGACTTGATCTTCCACATCAGCCGAGATAACGTCTTCCTCGATTTCCAGGCCGGACGAGAGGACTCACTCTATGTTCCACCCCGCGAGTTTCTCGGCAAGCCCATCCGCGAAGTCCTTCCCCCGGAAGTGGCACGTGTCGTCGAGGAAGGCTTGCAGGATGCCTTCGCCACGGGCTCACCAACATTCATTCAGTATCAGCTTCCGATCGGCGGTGAATTGCGCGACTTTGAGGCGCGAGCGATCGCGCGCGAAGATGATCGCGGCATCGTCGTAGTTCGCGATGTGACCGATCGCAAGCGCGCTGAACGTGAATTGCGCAAGACAGAAGATCGCCTCACGACCGTCGTTGCGAATGCGCCCCTTGTGCTGTTTGCCCTGGATCGCGATGGGTACTTTACCCTCTCCGAGGGAAAAGGCCTCGAGTCCATTGGTCTGAAGCCGGGCGAAGTCGTTGGGATGTCTGCTTTCGAGCTCTACAAGGCTTTCCCTAGAATCATCGAGAACATCCATTCAGCCCTGCGGGGACAGCACGCATCGGAAGTCCTCGATGTCGGTGGCGTGCTTTTCGATTCGCTGTTTGCCCCATTGCATGCCGAAGATGGAACCATCGAGGGCGTGATCGGCGTGGCGACGGATGTGACAGTCCACAAGCGCGCCGAAATGATTCAAAAGGTCCTCTATGAGATTGCCGAAGCCTCGGTGCAGGTAGACAATCTGGACGAACTCTTTCACGTGATTCACCAGACACTTGCGACGATCATCGATGCCCAGAACTTCTTCATCGCGCTCTATGATACCGATCGCGATATGGTCTCCGTCCCTTATTTGTCTGACGAAAGAGATCACATCTCCGGGATCCCGAAGGATCGTCTTGGCAAGACTTTGACCGGTCGCGTCTTACGAACCGGCAAGCCGCTGCTTTGCCAGCGCGCAGAGATTGAGGAATTGATCGAGCGCGGAGAAATTGAGCAGGTCGGCGCCATGGCCGAGTCGTGGCTCGCCGTACCGTTGATCTCTTCCGGGACAGTCGTCGGCTCGATCGGACTGCAAAGCTACACGACAGGCAAGGCGCTGACCGAAGATGACATGAACGTGCTCAGCTTCGTGTCGCACCAGATTGCCCGGACAATCGAACGCAAGCAGGCCGAGGAAGAGAGGCGACGCAACGAGGCGCGCTTCCGCGAAATCTACGAGAAGTCGCCCGTGATGATGCACTCGGTCGACCGCGATGGGACTGTACTGGATGTCAACGAGAAGTGGCTGGAGGAGACCGGCTACACGCGCGAAGAGATCATTGGCAAGAAGCTCGAAACCGTAATGACTCCAGAGTCAGCTAATAGAAGAGACTCGCAGATCATGCCGGAGTACATGCGCACCGGCTCCGTGCGTGAGGTCCCGTATCAGTACGTCAGAAAAGACGGTCGACTGATCGATGTCCTGGTGAACAGCAATCGCCTGCGCGATCCTCTCTTCTCCGAAGTGAAGCTTTCGGTCGTCCGAAATGTCACCCAGCAGAAGCGTTACGAAGAAGCGCTACGTCGCCTTGTGGCAGGCACTGCTGCTGTCGTCGGCGAGGAGTTCTTCCACGTTCTCGTCAGCGAGCTCGCCGGCGCGCTGGACAACCGCTTTGCACTCATCGCGGAGCGCGATCCCGAGTATCCTGATTCCACGCACGTTTTGGCCTTCTGCGATACCCAGAATCCCTTGCAGAAGACGATTCAGCCTCCGGCGAACAGCCCGTGCGCGCGAGTTGCCGAAGCCAACTTCTATGTTTGCGAATCCGGCTTAGAGAAAGAATTCCCGGATAACGTCCACATTAGTACTCTTGGAATCGAGAGCTATATGGGTCTGGCGCTCAGAGATTCCCACGGCGAAGTGATCGGGCAGCTTTGCGTCTTCGACACAAAAACGATGGAATCGAAAGATCAGATGCGCTCGATCCTCAGCATCTTCGCCTCACGTGCAGGGGCTGAACTTGAGCGCCAACGCGAAGAGCGCAAACGTCGCGAGAGCGAGGAGCGCTACGCCTTGGCGGCCCGCGGCGCGAACGATGGCCTGTGGGATTGGAATCTCCGCACAAATCGAATTTACCTGTCGCCCCGATGGAAGACAATGTTGGGCTATGATGAAGACGAGGTTGGCGATTCCCCCAGCGAATGGATGGATCGCATTCATCCCGAAGATCGCGATCGTGTGAAGGCAGAGATCGATCAACATCTCGATCGCAACACGGCCCACTTCGAGAGCGAGCACCGCGTTCGCCATCGGGACGGAGCGTATCGCTGGATGTTATGCCGTGGCCTGGCCGTCGGTGATCGTGCGGGACAGCTTCACCGCATGGCCGGTTCGCAAACGGATATTACCGAACGAAAAGTCGCCGAGGAGCAGTTGCTACAGGCAGCATATTACGATGCTTTGACCGGCTTGCCTAATCGCGCCTACTTGATGGATCGGCTGTGGCGCAGCATCATCCGCAGCCGCGATTCCGATTCCTATCAGTACGCCGTTCTGTTCTTCGATCTCGATCGGTTCAAGAACATCAACGACAGCCTTGGGCACACACTCGGCGATCAGTTGCTGATTGCGCTGGCAGAGCGATTGAAGTCCTGCGTGCGTACGGGCGATGTCGTGGCGCGCCTTGGTGGAGATGAGTTCACCGTTCTCCTCGAAGGCATCAGCGATGTCTCCGATGCGACCAGCATCGCGGACAAGGTCCTGCGTGAGATCACAACGCCGTTCAATCTGGGCGGGCATATTGTCTACACAAATGGCAGCATTGGAATCGCCCTGAGCCACAGTGGATATCAACGCCCGGAAGACTTGCTGCGGGATGCGGATACGGCAATGTACAGCGCGAAGGAACTTGGCAAGGCGCGATACATGGTGTTCGATCGCGGCATGCACGATCGCGCCGTGGCGCTGCTGCAGTTGGAGACGGATCTTCAGCACGCCGTCGCGCGCGAGGAGTTCCGCGTCTTCTACCAGCCGATCGTTTCCCTTCGCACAGGACTGATCGAATGCATCGAGGGACTGGCGCGCTGGCAGCACCCGTATCGTGGACTCGTGATGCCCGGCGACTTCATTCCCGCCGCCGAAGAAACAGGCCTCATCATTCCGATGGGTCTGCAGATCATGCGCGAGGCCTGCCGGCAGTTGCAGGAGTGGAAGCGGCGGTTTGGCGTGAACGCACCCCAGGCCGTTTGCGTGAACTTGTCCGCCCGGCAGTTCATGCAGCCCGACATCGTCGAGCAGGTGAAAGCTGCCCTCGATGAATCCGGTCTGGATGGGAATAGCCTGCAGATTGAGATTACTGAGAGTATCCTGATGCAGGACATTGAGGCGGCGATGGAGCACCTCGCTCGGCTGAAGGATCTCGATATCCGGCTGTGCATCGATGATTTCGGAACCGGCTATTCGTCGCTCAGTTATCTCCAGCGCTTCCCGATCGATACCCTGAAAATCGATCGGTCTTTCGTTAGCAATCGAATCACCCTCGATGAGAATCTTGAGATCGTTCGGACGATCGTGACGCTCGCGCACAATCTGGAAATGTCTGTGATCGCTGAAGGCGTTGAGACAGAAGAAGAGCTCGCACAGTTGCGAGCTCTTCGTTGTAATCATGTCCAGGGTAATTACTTTTCAAAACCGGTGGCAGCCGGCATCATCAATGACATCTTGTCGGACGGTGTGCATTACTGGTAAGTCAGCGCCGCCCGCGCCCACCGCCGCTTCCACCGCGACTGCTGTTGCCACCTCTGTTTCCGCTGCTATTCCCGCCGCCCCGGCTTCCGCTGGCCTTCTTCTCAATGCTTTGCTGCGGAGAAAACGAGGGCGCCGATGAGCGATTCATCCCGGCGCCGGAGAGCTTCTGTTCCTGCGACTGGAATGCCTGGCGCTGCTGATTCATCGCGCGCTGCATTGTTTGATTCATCGCTGCTGCATCCATGTTCTGCATCGAGAATCCCGAAGCCGATCCCGTCGGACGAGAGAACTGCAGCGCAAGGCCATCGTCAGTCTGCGTTGCGCTCGTCTCGCGCTGCCAGTCCGCGGATTGCCCGCTGGAGGACGTCGCACTTCCAGAATGCGTCACGTCGTAGCCCGTGTTCGTCTGCTCGATGTCAGTCGTGTGGTCGACGTCGACTTGTGTGCCGGACCCCGTCTGCACGTGTGTTTGAGACTGAACCCGTGCGCCCGTTTGTGTCCGAGTGCCAGTCGCTGTACGATTCCACGCGCCCGAGCCCTTGTTGGTTGTTGCGCTGCCGCTGCCTTGCCGAGTGTATCCATCTTCCGTTGCGGCCGATTGACTGGATTGCTGAACCTGGCCAGAACGACCTGCTGAGTCACTATAGTTTACAGCGTGCTGCGAATTTGCCGACTGTTCGTTCGGGTTGTAATTTGTCGTTCCTTCGTGGCTTGCATTGGCCCAGCGATTTCCTCCGCCGACCGATGCCTGACCTGCGCTCTGGGACGAGATGTCTCCCTGGCGATCCTTCACAACATTGGTCGCCCCCTCATACTGCCCGACGGCTTTGTCGTTAATCTCGACCACGCCCTGCCGGACTTGCGAGGCCGTTCCCTTGAGCGGATTGGCCTGATTCTCTACGGACTTCGTGATGTTCATGTCTTGTCGAACGGCATCGATCTTGTCCCAGATCTGCGTGCCGGATTTCTTTGCGTACTGGCCCAGTGCCGCGGTGCTTGCAGGGTTCTGCTTCAGGATGTCGAGCACGCCGGGATATTGTTCGAGGTACTTGTAAGCCGCCTGGCCGGAGGCGGAGTCCGGTGCCTTGCCGGCGGCGAGCGCTGCCGGATCCTGAGCCACCTGAAGGATCGCGGCTGCGACCTCGTCCGGGTAGGCGGCTACACCTTGCAGCAGACGTTCCTCCGCAACCTGGCGAATCGCCGCAGGATCGATCTGTTGGGCAAGCAGCAGCCCGTGTAAGAGAAGCATCGTGCAAATCAAAGCGACAAAACGAGTCGATTTCATGGCCCACTCCCAAGAAGGAATTCTACGAGGAATCTAGCTCTCGGGATTCCTCGCATCAAGCGCCTTTCAGCATGATGGCAATTGTTTGAGGCGTAATTCTCAGCCGCGCGCTTCTTCTTCCTCGCGGCGGCGGTACTCGACTTGCAGGGCTTCGTCGCGCTCGGCGCGAGTGCTATTCGCAATCTGTCGGCGGATTTCTTCCTGGCACAAGTGATCGCACAGTTCGTTATCCGAATGGCCGGAATGACCGCGGAGCCAATGCCACTCAACATCCTGCTTCTCGCATACCGCGTCGAGGCGCTTCCAGAGATCGGCGTTCTTGACTGGCGAACGATCTCGGCCTTTACCCCGCATCCAGTCGTTCTTCTTCCATCCCTTGATCCACTTCGTGATTCCCTGGCGCAGGTAGGTCGAATCGGTGTGGAGCTCAACGAAACATTTGCGCTTCAGGGATTCCAGCGCACGAATCGCCGCCGTCAGTTCCATCCGGTTGTTTGTGGTGCCCAGTTCGCCACCGCTAATGCGTCGAACCTGGTCGCCCCATCGAAGCACCGCCGCCCAACCGCCAACGCCCGGGTTGGGCTGCGAGCCGCCGTCCGTATGGATGACAATCGGCTCCTTGGGATCGAACTTCGGTTTGTCTTTCGGAACCTCTTCGGCAGGGGAGGGAGCAGGCGGATCTTCGCCCGCCGCTAATCGATCCAGCGCCTCACCGTCCAGGCGATACAGCACCCATTCGTCCATCCCGCGTGCGCCAAGCGTGTGATAGAAGTCGCGTGCCGGCTTGTTCCAATCCAGTACGGCCCACTCGAAACGCTTACAGCCGCGTTCGACGGCGATTTGTGCAAGGCGCGCCAGCATGCGCTTGCCGATCGCCCGACGGCGATACGCGGGGCGCACGAACAAATCCTCCAGGTAAAGTCCCGGGGCGCATTCCCACGTCGAGAAATTGTGGAAGAACAACGCAAAGGCCGCGATCTCGCCGTTGTACTCGGCGATGATTGCTTCGGCAAACGGGCGCGGGCCGAACAGACGCTCGCGCACGTTCTCCGGCGTTGCGTAGCAGTCCTCCGGCGCGCGTTCGTACACGGCCAACTCGTGAATCATGCGCGAGATCATCTCCGCGTCTTCGGGCACAGCGGCCCGCAACACGACCGGTGACTTGGCCTTGGCCATGAACTCCACTCCTGGTTTGGATTGAGCGCTTGCGCTGCTGATTACTCGACGAATTCCAGCTCGACGGGAGCCGGGATGAAGCCCTTGTCGTGCGCTTCCTTCAGGAACAACTCGACGCTGCGTCGACCGCGATCGCCGAAGTCCAGCGTCAGATCGTTCACGTACATGCCGACGAACTCATCAGCGAGTTCCTGGCTCATACCGCGACCCCATTGCATCGAGTGCTTCACGGCCTCGTCGCGATGCTCAAGGCCGTAGCGAATCGACTCGTGCAGGATGCGATTGATGCGGCTCAGCATCGGCTTGCCAAAAGACTTACGCACGACGTTCGCACCGAGAGGCAGCGGCAGTCCATTTGTCCGCTCGTACCACCACTCGCCCAGATTCACGATATTGGCAAAGCCCTCGGCTTCGTACGTCAATTGACCTTCATGAATCAGCAGACCGGCATCGGCCTTGCCCGAACGCACCGCGTCCATGATCTCATCGAACGGCACGACAACGTGATCGAACTCGCCGTCCATAAAGATCTTCATCGCCAGATAGGCGGACGTCATCAGGCCTGGCACGGCGATCTTTTTCTTCTTCAGATCATCGACCGGGAAGGCATTGCGCGCGACGATCATTGGGCCGTAGTTGTCGCCCATCGACGCGCCGCACGGCAGCAGAGCGTACTTGTCCAACACCGACGCGTAGGCGTGGATGCTGATTGCGCTGATGTCGAGTTCCTCGCGCATGGCGCGTTCGTTCAGTGTTTGGATGTCCTGCAGAATATGCTCAAAGCGCAATTCCCCCGTCTCGATCGCCTCGATTGCCAGGCCGTAGAACATGAAGGCATCGTCGGGATCGGGCGAGTGCCCAAGCGTCAGTGTGCGTGTCTCGTTTGGTGTGCTCATCTTACTCCTGTTGCGTGCAAGAATTTCCGATTCTCATTCGGCAGTGTACATCTGCGATCTGAGAACGATCATGTCGGGCAAGAACTGAGCCGACTGGCGCGATGAACGGAAATACCGCTGCCACCATTCCTTCGGCGGGACATCATCTTCCGACAGATCAACGTCTTCAAAGAGACCCAGTGCAAATACCTCCTGGAGTTGCTCAGAGACATTTGCTGCCGCTTCGGGGCTGGAGTAGGAGAAGAAACGAAGTCCTTCAAGTCCTTGGTCGGCCAGCGTCTCGGTAAACGCCTTGCTTGTGGCCAAGGAATTGTTGCTCTCGCCCGTCACGCGTCGCACTGCGTCCTGTGCCTCGATCAGGTTATTCGTCAGAATCAGGTGACTCGGAGTCAGGGCGATCGAGAAGCGCAGCGCCGTCTCTTCGCCCGGCATCTGCTTCATCGTCCAGATGTTGAATCCGCGCTGCGTGAAGTGCTCCAGCGGGATCTGATAGGGTTCGCCGGTCAGGCGATCGAAGAACTGATCCAGGGTCGCCACAAGCTTCTCGCCATTCGTCGTCTTGAGCAGGAAGACTTCCGAACTGACCGAGGAGGATGACATTCCCTCTTCCTCCAGTTCTGTCTTCACTTCGCTCGGCAATTCCCGCGAGTAGTAGGCGTGCTCGCCCTTCAGGTTGTTGATGATATCCGCTTCCACATCGACGTTGAAGTTACTGACAGAGGACATCAGATATGCGCTGAGGATGCTGTCCGCCTGCGGGTTGACCATGCGAGCCATGGCGCGGACGGTCTTCCAGATCTCCTCGAGATTCGCCGTGAACGAAGCGTAAGACAGAACGTTCGAAGGCACCAGCTTCGCGGAAGTGAGTTCATTCTTGCTACCGGCGTAGAGCATCGACAACAGGCCGCGGTGCTCTTCAGGAACGGCGATCACGGCATTGGAAGCAAGTCCCCCTTCGTGAAAACCCCAGGAGGCCATCATCGGACCCGTGCCAGAGAGCCCCAGGCTCTCCAGGCCCTCGATCAATTCTTCATGATCCGGATTGGCCTTCTGTTGGTCGAGCAGGCGCGCAAGATTGAAGTAGACCGTCACATCGCCTTGTTCGCCAACGCTGCGCTTGATGTCCTCGAAGCGATCGACGGCGCCGATGGTCTTCTGATTGTCGCCCATCAGTCCCGAAAGAGTCGGCCGGAGCGGCTTGCTTCGGCCCTCGCACAGGATGAAGTACTTGTCCGTCAGTGTGTACTCGATGTGAATGGGGATCTCCTCCATCAACTGAAGGCCCTCGAGTTCATCGGGTGAGTTTTCCGCCGGGCCTTCCTCGTAGTACTCGATGACGTAGATCTTCTCGCCTTTGAATTCCTCGACGCTCTTCTTGGCGTCCTCAGGCGTATCCGCCAGCAACTCGTCAAGAACGCGGCGGATCTCCTTGTGATCCTTCTTAGAGACTTCCGCGACGAATGCCGTGTCCCATTCGTGCATGGAATAGTCGCCGTCGGCGCGGTACTCGTTCATCGTGGAGTAGACGCCAACGTAGCCATTCATCATGCCGAGGATTTGCTCGATGTCGATGTCGAGCTCCTTCAGATCCTCTTCCTTGAAGGAATCCCAACCTTTCTCAATGGTCTGGCGAATGGCAGCGAACTCGGGGCTCTTCCAGGCTTCTTGATAGGGACTGGCAGCCCACTTCTCGCGCAGGGCTCCCATGTCCTTGATCGCGATAAGCAGCCATGTGTCCTCGGGCAACTGACTCGTCAGATCCTTCGCCCGTGCCGGAGCGATCGAAACGATCGCCAGCAGCAGGATTAGAGCGATGCTCCGCCACCCATCCCGGATGATCTTCATGGTATTTCCCCTTAGTCGATTTGTGCCGCCTGGATGCCCTCCGGCCTCACTCCGGCTGCAGGTACCTGTAGCCTTCGTTCTCTGCCTGCTCGGAATAAGCGAAGGACTCCTTGTTCTGAAGGAAGACATTGATCAATTCCACGGGCAGGGCGAAAGCGATGCCTTCCTGGAAGGAGGCTTTCAGCGTTACGAGCCCCACGACTTCACCGCGTACGTTGACAAGCGGCCCGCCGCTGTTGCCGGGGTTTACCGCCGCCGTCGTTTGCAGATAGAGGATGTCGTTCACGTTGCGCGCCAGCGAACTGACAATGCCCTGGCTGACAGTGTGCTCGAGCAGTCGGCGGCCCATCCCCGGATTGCCGATGGCGTACACATCATCGCCCACTTCCAGCGAACGCGGCGGCGCGATCGGCAGCGGCCGTAGTGTCACGCCCTTCTCGGCTGCCTTCTCAGGGCTGAGACGCAGCAGTGCGATGTCGTAGAGCGGGCTGAAGGCCTCGACCTCGACATCCTCAAACGTCTCGCGGCGCCACTGGTCGCCATCCTTCTCGAAAACGTTGACCGTGTGATACTTCTCGCCATTGATCACGTGGTGGTTTGTGACGATTAGTCCTTCGTCGTTGTAGATGAAGCCCGAGCCGGATCCGTGTGGGTTCGAGATCAGAACGACGCTTCGCTTCGCCTCATCGACGATCTGGGTGCGCGACATGACATCCTGCGAGGCGCCTTCGCGGGCACGGAAGATCACCGACCCGGTTTCCGGGTCGAAGACCCCGGAGCCAAGCCCCAGCGTCGGCGTCGTCTCCCCGCTGGCTGCTTCGGAAAGCGACTCCGAAGAGAGAATATTGTCGGGAGACAGACGGATGATCGTCGGGCCGATATCGATGAAAACTTCCTCGGGCGTTTCTTTCACCAACTGCCCGACCACCTCGCCACCACCGCGCAGGCGCCAGTACATCTGGTCATCATCCGCAGCGTGAGTGCTCGCTGTCGTCAGCAGTATTGCCAGCGTGGCGATCCAGGCGATCCGAGTCATCATCAAACAGGCCTCTTCCCGAGCGGTTCCGCGAACCAGAATTGACTATCGTCAGGAAGCCAGAACAGAAGCCCCGCGGCAAGAGAGAATCCCGTTGCAGAGCCGGAAGAAAAAGGAACGCCGCCGAGAGCAAGTCTCGGCGGCGCAGAGGGCACTGAATTCTGAGCAGTACGATCAGATATTCGGGCTTTCCCAGTTCACGATATCGTCGGAATCCGGAATCAGGCCGCCGACCGTCACACCGGTCGTTCCATTCGGTCCCTGCGACAGGATCTGGAACGTTGCCGGATTGTAGTAAGTTTCCGTCGAGTAGTACGGATGATCGGATGGCAGTCTGGCGCCGCCAAGGGAGGAGTATTCCCGGTACTGAATGTAGTAGTACGGGCTCCCGAACGGATCGAGGAACTGAATCTGAGCGCGCGACAATCCGGTCGTCAGGGCGCCGCCGGTCAACGTTCCCAGCTTGTTATCGTCCCAATCCAGATAGGGGCCTTCCCAACGGGTGCTGAGGGGCGTGTACATGTTCCCGTTCAGGCTGCCGCGCAAAGCCAACTGCATGTAGCCACAGCCCTGCGCGGGCGTCAGTTGGTCCAGATTGCTCGGGGCGATAGCGGTCCCCGTGCTGGAGGGCGGGAACTGTCCAACGTCGATCTGATAGCGATTGATGGCCACTTCCATCGTCCGGATCTCAGCCCGGGTTCTGGCCACCTTTGCTCGAAGGACTTCTTTCGTATAGACGCCGACGGCGATTGTCGAAAGCAGCGATACAATCAGCAGCACGACCATCAACTCGATCAGCGTTACGCCTTTATTGAAGAGCTTGTTCATTTTCGAGCTTTCCACCGGGCTTTTGGAGCGTTCGTTTCGGGGGACTACTTACCAACAAGTTCGGATCGATTAGAAGATCGAGTTGAAAGCCGTTTCGTTCGCGACCGGGCCGAATTCGTAGAAGATGTCATCGTCGAATTCCTGCACCGTCGAGGAATCCGATTCGCCGTTCGAGCCGAAGGAGACGATGGCGAAGCGATCGAACCGATCGTCCTGGTTCTGGTTGATGTTGCCATCATCGATATCGTTGTTGGACGGCGTCGCATTGATTGTCGACTCGCTCGCCGTGCTGATGATGCCGATCGGCGAGTAGAAGCGATATGGACGGCCCCAGGGATCGAGCACGAAGTCGTAAGAGACTTCCTGCTGCGTCAGATCCTGGGGATCGTTGACGATGTCGTTGCCCGTGTAGACGCGCTTCGCATTCAGGAACGGACCCTGCCAATAGTTGATCATCTGGGCGACGCGATCGTTCGGATCCGCCGTGCCGACGGCCAGGTCATCCTGGCCGGCCGAGACCTGCTCTGCCAGATCCAGGAACGGATTCACGACGTAGGTCGTGCTCGCGGTGGGGTAGTCGGCGAAGTTGTCGTGCGCCGTGCCTGTGCTGCCGACATTCAAATTCGGCACATTGTCCAGGATGTGAATGGGGACATAGTAACCATGAGTCATGGCGCACATGTCCTGGGCCATCGCGATCTCACGAACTTCCATCCGCGCCGTGGCGATTCGCGCCTGGTGCGTCTTCTGGACGAATACCGGCACAGCGATCGTCGCCAGTAGCGAGATGATCGCCAGCACGACGAGCAACTCCGTCAGCGTCACAGCCCGCATTGCTCTGTTTTCAAAAGTCTTCATGGTACGTAAGTCCTCCGAAAGTCGCGATGCCCTTCTGGTTTTCGGGCTCTCTATGAGTTTCCTGCATTCGAATCAAACCGTCAACTGCCTGTTCCTGCACCTTCTTCCAGCTCTATCGCCCGAACGAGCGGACAAAATCGTCACCCGTTCCAAGGTTGCTACCGGCTCCGTCGCCCGGCAGACCGTTCGGCCCCAGGCTCAGTACCGTGATACGATCAAACACATCGGTCGGCACGGCTGTCAGGATCGGAGAAAGAGATCCGATCGGGAAGTCGGCCGTCTGGACCATGTCGCCGTTCGGCTCGAGCACCATGCCCACGCGCGTGAACAGGAGGTAGTTATTTCCCCACGGGTCATCCGGAATGCCGTCCGGCAAACCGCCGTCATCATCGTCCGGCGTGTTAGTATAGTTATTCGAATCTTTCTGCCAGTTCACATACGGCCCATTCCAATTGAAGGATGTTTCATTGTTCTGAAGCAGATCAAGAAGGCCTCGCCCCACTGGGTTTCCATCGACCAACTCACCGGTCTGCGGATCCAGGAACAGTCGATCCTGGTTTTCAAAGTATCCGACAGTGTTATAGTTGTAGGATTGAATGGTGTCGTTGGGGGCATCACGCTCCCACTGAGTGGAGTCTCGGGTCACCGTATCGTTCAACATAAACAGGCGAACGTAATAGGCCGTATCGATCGCCACGCGCTCTTCTGCTGAAGCGTAGTGCTCCAGATCCTGCATCGCACGTGCCTCACGGGCCTGCTTGGTGCGATTCGCGATAATCGGAATCGCGATCGACACAAGAATGCCGATAATGATGATCGCGATCAGCAACTCGATGATCGAGAAACCCCGTGTTGCCTTGCGATATGTCCTCATCCGGTGTTGCATGACAGAGTCACCTTTTCGGGCCATCAACGGAATCCTTCTGCATCGTCCTTCAAACATCAGAACCGGTACTCGATATCGTCGCCATTGTCGTTCTGAATCGCGTTTTGCAATGGCGCGCGCTCGTAATCAGAAGAGACGCCCGGCGCCGATGCATCGCCTGGAATGCCGTCTTCACCCAGCGAGAATATCACGCTGGAATTGAAGGACGTTTCCGTGCCGAAGAACAGGTAGGGCTGACCCCACGGGTCGACCGGGTAGCGATCGCGCTCCAGAACAGTATCCGGCGTGGCCCCATCGACAAAGATCGGACCGCCAAACGTAGACAGGTAGAAATCAGGCATGTTTGACATCGATATCTCGCGCTTGAAGGCCAGATACGGCCCCCCCCAGTTCGTCTCAATGGCATCGCCACTGATGGCGACTTTGCCATTCCAAGCCACGCCAAAATCCTGTTCCGAATACAGGCGCGGTGGGTGGGTCGGAGGATCCCAACCCTCACCTTCAATCCGCGGGCCGTTATCCAAGTCTTGCAGGCGCGCCTGAATGCCGGCGTCCGCCTCGACCAGAAGCTGCGCCTTTGCAATCGAGGACAACTCGTCGTTGGCGGCCACAATACGGGCCTCTCGTGTGCGCTGGCGGAAAATCGGGAGAATCAGCAAGGCGATCAGGGCGATCACACTCGCCACCATCGCGATTTCCACCGCGGTAAAGCCTCGCTTATGATTACGTGCCGCTTGCTGCATCGGCTTCTCGGCTCCTTGAGTCTTCACGGGTACTCCCTCCTCAGAAGGAGAAGACCACGTCGTCTGAACCCGGATCGGTAATTCCGATCGGGGTCGACTGATCATCCGAAAGGGCGAACGACGCTGCGTTCATTCCGTAGTTCTGTCCATATTCCCAGCTCCACGCATTCGCGCGTTCGTCCGTGAACTGGTCTTCCAGCAAATAGGTGAGCGACAAAGATGTGTCGTTCGGATTACCAACAAAAAGACGCAGGCCGTATGGCCCTGTGTCGTTGACGTTGAAGATATCGCCAGCGGTCGGGCGGAAGAATTCTCCGCCACCCGGCAACTGGTTCGGACCGTAGCTGACAACCGCGTTGATGAAATTGCCCGTTACGCCGGACGACGACAACGTCACGTTCGTCGAATCCTGCGACGCGAAATACAGTGTCGGATTCGCTGGATCGGTCCGGTCGACGTTAAGCATATAGACCATGTACGGACCGTTGAACGGATCGACCGGCCACTGGAACGTCGCATTCTCCGCCGTGGTCGCCGGAATGCCCACAGGTGGATTGCCCGCTTCGAAGTCCGGCAACCGCATGGCTTTGGAACCGCCGCGTCCTTGAGAGACTCCGGATCGGGCTTGAGAAGCGCTGAAGTAGGGGCCGAGCCAGTTCTGTTCGATATGAGTAGCTTGGGGAACCGTCGATACGGAGAGGATGCTCATGAAGGCGTAAGATTGAGTCCCCGGGTTGCCGAAGGCCCTCTGTCCAGCTAACTTTAGCAGGTCCTTACTGTCATCCATGAAGCAGAGCTTCGGGAAAAAGCCCACATCGTTGTATGCGAAATCCAGTGCCGATGCGATCTGGCGGGTTTCGCCGATGATCGCCTTGCGCTGGTTGGATCGGAATTGCTGCTGAACGCCGAAAATCGCCAGGCCCGAAAAGAGCGCAATCAGCGCTCCCACAATCACCAACTCAACGAGTGTGAAAGCCCGGCGATTGCTGCTATGTCCGCGTTTCCGAAGCACTGTTGGCTTGTCTCCTCAACTAGTCGTCCTATGGGCTGGCCAAAGAATGGCTCTCAAAACCAGGGGCGTCAACTTCTCGTCACTGATTTTACGGCGCCAACCGGTGCCAGTAAACGTACTCCGGCGCGCCCCGATCCAAGGTCACCAACGCTTCTATGCGCGTGGCCTGCTGGATGCCTTCGGGCGAGTCTGGTTCCACCTTGGGTTGGCCCACAAGCAGAAAGGCTTCCGAACTCAACGTAATGTGAGGCAGAAGCGTGCGGAAGCGAGCCAGCCGGTCATCATCCGATGGGGCGTCACCAAACAGCGTGTCGTCAACCAGAACGTCGCTGAGTCCGCGGTACAGAACGCCATCCTCCAGAAGGCCATCCTGGGCATCCTGCTCCAGCTCTGCGCGCCGCTCCATCAGGTCCTCGGCCTGGTCCCAATCGATCCCTGGGAGGGACACGTAGCCCATCCCAAGTGTAGTATTCAGATTGATCCGTCCGTGCCGGACGTCCCAGCCGTGGGCGAAGTTCATCTCGCCATAATGAGCCAATTCCTGGCCGGTCATCTCCTCGGCCAGCCGATCCGCCTCGCTCTTCGACATCTCTGTGCTTTCCCTGGATTGCAAGCGAGGCAGCTTGACGGTGAACACGTCCAGCAGACGGGCGTCGATTATGCTCGGCTTCTTGGCGAGATCGACGTCTTCGAGATCGGCGCTGCGGGGAGTCGCCAGAGCAGGGAAATTCCACCGGATTCCTTCGCCGCCATTCTCCGGGGCGTAGCCCGCGAAGACCTGGAAGACATCGGCAGGGGAGACGAACGGCCCATCCATCGGGTAGTTGCGCAACTTCCGCAGAACCTGCGTGTCGGGCAATTCATCCCGCGGCGCGACATCGAACGGGTTCGCGTGTAGCTTCGTGGCTTCGCGAACCATCGGGTTTACGCGCTGGTAAGACAGCAGGCCCTCGCCGTCGTCATCGCTGTCAGGCTTGTAGGTCATTGAATCGATGAGGTTTCCGTCATCATCGAAGAGCGAGAGCGTGTACGCGCCCGGGCTGTGCAGCAGATTGAAGCCCGGCGCCGTGATGGAGCGTCGACTGGCCGTGTTCGCGACGACATCGAAGATATCGTAAACGCTGCCAGTCCCTGGCGTGTGGTAATCCAGTTCATCGGCTGAGTTATCGAAATCGTCCGTGATCAGCACGAAGCCCTTCGGCTTGATCCGTCCGTTCAGCGAGACCACTTCGCCCGCGCCGACCAGTTTCCAGCCGGTCAGATCGAAGTCTTCATCCCACGGATTGTAGATTTCGACGTATTGCCCGTCGTCGCCCTCTTCATCCGGGGTCAGGGAATTCGCATAGGCTTCGACGATGTAGGGAGTGCGCTCGACTCCCAGGATGCGATTCGTGCCGCCCGTTCCCGGGAACACCGTCGGGATGCGATCGAAATCGCGCGCATCGACGACGTTGACCGCAAACTGCTGCAGCATCGCGTCGTCTTTCGCCTCGTACTTGTAGAGCTTTTTGAGCGCATTGTAGATTTCAATCGGCGTCGCCGTGTTGAGATCGACTTTATCATCAGGCTGCAGATCGACCAGGCGCTCGTCCTTGCTGATGCTGAGCGTTGTCATATAAATCGACCCGGCGTTCAGGAGTTCGCGCGAAACGCCGGCGCCGGTAATCTTTGGGTAGTTCAGCAAGTCCTGGACGGAAGAGAACCGCACATCGTCGCCGTAGGCCGGCAGGCGGATGTCGGCGATGTACTCATCCGCTTCATCCACGCCGGTCACGAAGCCTTGGCGCCATTCGCTGCGGGCCTGCTCCTCGTCTTCGTCGACGACCCAGACGTCCTCGCGGACTTTGGCGATCAACTTCTTTGGGTCGCGCGAGACATGATCGACCAATCCGGCCGCGTTCAGCGCCTGCTCATTCGGCTGCAGACGCTCCGACTCATCCTTATCGAAATCATCATCGACATTGGCAGCGCCAGGCATTCCATCTGGACCGTAACGAATGTCTATGATTGCGGCGGCCACTTTCTTGCCATTCACCGAGATATTCGCCTCGTCGCCCAGCGCATCGAAGAACCGCGCCAGGACCACTTCGTCCGCAGCGTTGATGTTGATCTTCGCGGAAGCGTCGAACAGCGAAACCATCGATGTTTCCGTCCCGACCAGGGGACGCAGCACGCGGGGCTGGCGGGTCGTCCCCTCCTGGATAAGACTCCGGGATTCTTCGCGCCCGAGGGCTTCCGGCTCATTGAGCGCCAGCACGTACTGGGCCTCGGCGTTCTTGCCGGGGCGGAGCTTGAGGAACTCTTTGTCGAGCGACAGATCCAGCCGGCTGCTTGGGCCTTCGGGCAGGTCGTTCGCCAGCAGCAACGACGTCGAGTCCACGCCGGTCAGCGACGCGATGCGGTTCTGCACGCCGCTGGCGAAGTTATCGGCCGAGGCAATCTCCAGTCGGCTTGTGAACGACAGCGTGATGGCCATCAGGACGAGCAGCGACAGGATCGCGATCACTAACAGAATCGTCGACCCGCGGTCGGTGCGACCGGGCCGTATCTGCTGAATCCTCGTCTGTCCAATCGCGCGTCGTTTCATTGCGATGGCCTCTCAGCTTCTGGCGCCCGTCTACATTTCGCGGACAAACAACTCATACCTGACATCTTTGATCACAACTTCCAGGTCGACAACCGTGGCCAGCGATTCGGTCAACAATTCCCGCGATCCGAGTGGCCAGCCGCCGATATCCTCGAGCGGAATGCGTTCGGCGCTGACTGTCACCTGCACCCGGACGGCTGCCGGGAAAACGAACGGCGGAACGCCGAAGGGCGCGCCAATCGGGCGCTGGGCAGGGAAGAAGTAATTCGCCGCGTCCCAATTCTCTTGCCAGTACGGATGCGGCGCTGCCGTCGGTGAAACCACATCGTCGTTCGGGTTCCAGGCCAGGAAGTCCAGGCTGACAACGTCGAAGATCAACGGCGCGACCGTCGTCTCCTCTGTCAACTGGCCGGGATTCGTCACGACTTCGCGAAGCAGCACATGGTCCATGCCGTCGAAGTTGCCAATCTCGTAGGTGATGATCTGGGCGGGGGAGCCCATTCCCGGGTCCGCCGGGACACGGATGCTCAACATGTCGTTCGAGAAGACAACGTCTTCATCGACGTTGAAGTCTCCCACGTCCGGCACGCCGACAAAGGCCTCGCGTTCCGTCGTGGTTCCGATCACCGCGTGATGGTCATCATCGGCGGCGTTCCAACTCAAATCGTCGTCGAATCCGTCGAGCGTTTCCTCGTCGGTCGACCCATCGTCATCATTGTCGACATTGTCGCCGTAGGTCAGCGTGTTGGATGTCAGTTGGAAGTACTGCGTCCCCAGGGTTGCATCCTTGCGGACCTTGCGAAGATCGCGAACGATTGTGTCGACCGCAATGCGTGCCCGGGTGTGAGCGCGGATCTGGGCTTCGGCATCATCGGTGGCGCGAGAGATTTGGACGAAGGCCGTAACGACACTGCCCATGAAGACCAGGGCAATCACGAGCGCGACCAACAATTCCACAAGGCTCAGCGCTCTGCGCGTCGAGTGGGTCGAAGCCCTGCGAATGTTTGGCCGAATCTGTCTCATCCTTCGCTTTCGAGTTCCGTTTTCCGGGCTCGGTTTTCCCCCGATTCTTGAACCTTATGATCCTGGACAAAATATGGGGCAGCCGCTGCCGGCTGCCACGCCAATCTCGTGCTTCAAAACCCTCCGAGCGGCTTTCTCATCACCGATCGAACCTCAACTCGTAGACCACGCGCTGGTCAGGATCGAAATCCTGCGCCAACCGCACAATGACTCGTGCGACATTTACGTCGTCTCGCGGGTCGCCAGGCGTATCGTTGCTCGAGAACAACGACTCGCCAGAGTAGGAATACGTCAATCGCTCATCCAACGGCCAGACAATCGGATCCGTCGGTGCGTGTCGGTTTTCAATCTCTTGGATAATCCGGGATTGCCTGTCGCGATCCCGTCGAATTTCTTCCACTTTTTCGTGCGCCAGCAGCGCTGCCGTGCCCTTCAGGGCCGCATCTGTGTGGGCGCGCAGGCTGACGGGGAAGAGCTGGACAATAGCCACCACCCCGGCGAGAAGAATCGCCAAGGCTACCAGAACTTCGATGAGAGTGAAGCCTCTTCCGTTCCCCGCGGGCGGGAATCGCCTGCGCATCGTCCGGCTCCTTTACAGCTTCCGCTTAGGCAGGATCTGGGGCTCGCCGGAGTTAGACTCCATTCGTATCGAGAAGAAGCTCTCGTCCGCGGAGGGGTCGTCGAACTCACGCCTCAACAAAATCACCACGTACGGATTCCCACCATCGGGTGTGAAAGGAATCGTCCGTCGACCATCGGTGTAGACATTCGAATCGATCCGCAACTGATCCACGACCACAAACTCCGCAAAGGCCTCCTCAGGGACGACCTTCGGAATCGTGTCCGTCCCCGCCGCGTTCAGCGCATCAATCCAGAAGAGCTGACGATCGAGATCGATAACGACGCTGTGGCGCCGATTCGTGTTGATCGAGAACCCCCGAGCGGTGCTCAGAGCAGCCTGCAGCTTGCGTGCGGAAGATTGAACGGAAAGGGACTTGCGGTAATTCGAATAACTGTAAAGCGCGATAGTCGAACCAAGGGCCAGAATCACCAGAACGACCAGGATCTCGGCCAACGAAAAGCCGCGCGCTCCTCTTCCGCCAAGGGAAGGGGAGCCGGACTTCAGGGCTCGAGATTGGGCGGACGTTTCACTCATGACTCGTAACGGCAATCCTCGCTGATGGCGGTGATCGTGTCAATGCCTTCGAGCAACTCCGCGACACCGAATTGCAGGCAGTCAAACCGCTTTCGCGGCCGATTCGTCTAACGACTGCCGACAGGCCGAGCGCCTCAGTCTGCTCCAGCTTAACCTGGGCAATTTGTGGGACACCCTCAGGGGGGTGTCAACATGCTTGACAATTCGATTCCACACGCCGCACACAGCCCGGGAAGCAATCTGCAGAGCCCGCGCAGCCGGAATATTCTCCATGGCTTGCCGGGATGCTTGAAGTTCGATTTTCTAAACCAATCAATATCAGGGATTTGGCATGGCTCGACAGCCCCTCGATCCAGCACGGAACCAGCTTCGAATTCTGAAAGACATGGGTTTTGGCTTCCTGGAGGAAGTCGACTTGGCAACCGAAGAGCCCGAGCCGGTGGACGAACGCCAGCCCGCGGTACCCGGACCGTTTTCCGATAACCTGGTCCCAAGCGACTGGCAGGCCCACGAGCCCCTTAGCCTGGAAGAGCGCGTCGAGGCCCTCGATTCGCTCGCACGCGAAGAGGTTGCCACCTGCGAGAAATGCCGGCTCTGCCATAGCCGGAACAACGTCGTCCCCGGCGAAGGCAATCCCATGGCCGAACTGATGTTCATCGGCGAAGGCCCCGGCGCCGAGGAAGACCGGCAGGGCCGTCCGTTCGTGGGAGCCGCCGGCGATCTCCTGACCAAGATCATCGGCGCCATGCAGTTTACCCGCGAAGAAGTCTGGATCGGCAACGTCGTCAAGTGCCGCCCCCCGCAAAATCGCCAGCCCGAGGCCGACGAGATGGCCGCCTGCCTGCCCTACCTGCGCCGGCAACTCGAAATCGTCCGCCCGAAAGTGATCGTTACCCTCGGCAAGACCGCCCTCATGGGCCTGCTGCCCCAACACAACCGTGTCGGCATCACCAAAATGCGCGGCAAATGGCTCGAATACGAAGGCATCCCCCTGATGCCGACCTTCCACCCCGCCTATCTCCTGCGCTCCCCGAACCAGAAGAAGTACGTCTGGGAAGACATGCAGGAAGTCATGAAAGTGTTCGGCAAGACGGTCGAGAAGAAGTAGCGCCCTGGCCGAGCGCCTATCCTGCCATCTCAAAACACCTGGCGATCGTTTCTTTGCTTGCATCCTGTACGGATGTAAACCATTCTTGTGGCCAGTCTTCTGCCGGGGAGGACTTTTCGCCGGGCGCGACGAAGCGGTCGGAAGAGGACTCAGGATCGTTCCGTCCCTTTTCCCCGGGGCGATTTGGAGAGAGGTGATGATGCTGTTCACGAACCGGATTCACCGCTATTTCCTGCTGGCCATTCTGGCTTCCATGCTGCCGGCGCTCTTGCCGGGACAAACGTCCTTCGGGCCCATGCGGAACATCGTGGGGCCCGGTATCGACTTTCCCGGCGCGGTCTTCGCGGCGGACCTGGACGGCGACGGCGACCAGGACGTCCTCTCCGCTTCATATTACGACGACCGGATCGCGTGGTATGAAAACCGGCTAGACGAGGCGAGCGCGGACTTCGGCCACCGGCAGACCGTCACCACAGCCGCCGATGACGCTCAATCCGTTTTCGCAGCGGACCTGGATGGCGACGGCGACCAGGACGTCCTCTCCGCTTCGAGTTCCGACTACCGGATCGCATGGTATGAAAACCGGCTGGACGAGGCGAGCGCGGACTTTGGCCCCCAGCAGACCATCACGACAGCCGCCAGCGGCGCTTATTCCGTCTTCGCGGCGGACCTGGACGGCGACGGCGACCAGGACGTCCTCTCCGCTTCATATTACGACGACCGGATCGCGTGGTATGAAAACCGGCTGGACGAGGCGAGCGTGGACTTCGGCCCTCAGCAGACCATCACGGCAGCCGCCGATGGCGCCAAATCCGTCTTTGCAGTGGATCTCGATGGCGACGGCGACCAGGACGTTGTCTCCGCTTCCTCTGCCGACGATCGGATCGCGTGGTATGAAAACCGGCTGGATGAGGCGAGCGCGGACTTCGGCCCCCAGCAGACCATCACAACTGCCGCAGATGGCGCCAACTCGGTCTTCGCGGCGGACATCGATGGCGACGGCGACCAGGACGTCCTCTCCGCTTCGAGGTACGACGACCGGATCGCGTGGTATGAAAACCGGCTGGACGAGGAGAGCGCGGACTTCGGCTCCCAGCAGACTATCACCACTGCCGCCGATGGCGCTTATTCCGTCTTCGCAGCGGACTTCGATGGCGACGGCGACCAGGACGTCCTCTCCGCTTCATATGACGACGACCGGATCGCGTGGTATGAGAACACCCACGGGGCGGGGACATTCGGCGCCCAGCAGACCATCACCACAGCCGCCGATGGTGCTAAATCCGTTTTCGCAGCGGACCTCGACGGCGACGGGGATGTCGACGTCCTCTCCGCCTCATTCTACGACCACAAGATCGCGTGGTATGAAAACCGTCTGGACGAGGCGAGCGCGGACTTCGGCCCCCAGCAGACCATCACCACTGCCGCCGATGGCGCCAAATCCGTCTTTGCAGTGGATCTCGATGGGGACGGCGACCAGGACGTCCTCTCCGCTTCATATGACGACGACCGGATCGCGTGGTATGAAAACCGGCTGGACGAGGCGAGCGCGGACTTCG